>CALCIC010000948.1 GCA_937907405.1 uncultured Isosphaeraceae bacterium
CGCCGTCGCCCCCAACGCTCCTGGCGAAGGGGGCGCCCCGCGACGCTTCGACCGCCCCGCCCCGGGGGGTGGTCCGGGCCGGGGCGAGGGACGGCCTCAAGGCGGTCCCGGCGGCGGTCGTCCCGGTCCAGGCCAGGGGCGAGGCGGCCCCCGAGGCGGCTCGCACGGCCCCGGCGGCGGCCGGTTCGGTCCCGGCAGGCCGAGCCCCGATCGCGGGCCGGCGCCCCCGCCGCGACCTTCCCGCCCCGCGCCTCCTCCTCCGCCGCTCTCGAAGGACGCGCTGACGGGCAGCGTGCCGTTGCGGACCTTCGGTCAGCTCAAACAACTTTGGCAAGCCCGCGAAGACGACCCGGACGCACCCGCTTCCGGTGAACCGGGCGCCGCACCCCAGACCCCGCCCGCCGACCAGCCGGGGCCCGAAGCCCCCCCCGCTTCGGACCCGCCGGCGAGCGAGCCGAGCGGCGAGTAGCCGCCCCGGCCGATTTGACGACCTGGAAGCCGAGCCGCCGCCGTCGACACCGATCTCGACCGCGGCGGCCCGATCCAGACCCTTCGAGGCCGCCGGCGCGACGGACGAGCCGGCGGTTGGCTTCAGGATCGATGAACTGATGGGAATATTCGCCTGGCGCAACCTGCTGACCCGTCCCCTGCGGACGCTTCTGGCCTTGATCGGCCTCTCGATTCCGATCCTCGGCGTGCTCGGACTCTTCAGCCTCTCCGACGGCCTCCGCAACATGGTGGGGGACACCCTCAGCCAGATCGAAGGCGTGATGGTGATCCGCGAGAACGTGCCCAGCCCCGTCTTCAGCACGCTCCCCGCCGACCTCGCCACGCGGATTCGCAAGATCCCAGGCGTCCGCGCCGCCGCGCCGGAAGTCTGGGGGATCGCCCCCAACGTCGAGGGCCAGGGCCTGCTGGCTCGCAGCGTCGGCGGCCTGATGTCTAAGAAAGGCCCCGGCGCGCTCTGGGACCAGACGGTGATCTCTGGACAGGACGTCCCGGCGCACGCGAATCTCAAAAGCGCGGTGTTCCCCCGTTCGGTCCGCGACCGCGGCGAGGGCCGGTTCCTGAACGAGAACGACCGGGGCAAGCCGAACATCGTCATCAGCCGCAAGATCGCCAAGAACTTCCCCGACGCCGACGGCAACCCCCGCAAGGTCGGCGGCACCCTCAAGATCTCCGAGACGGTGTTCAACATCGTCGGCATCTACGAGACCGGCTCGTTGCTGCTGGACGTAGTCGTCGTGATGGACATCGAGTCGGCCCGGAAGATCCTCAAGATGCCCGACGAGCTGGTGTCGAGCATCTACGTCGAGGCCGACACCCCGCCCGGCTACGACGCGCTTTGCCGGATGATCGAACACGACGAGCCGGGCGTCGACGCGCGGAGCATGAACGAGGTCCAGGCCGATTTCGGCTCGCTGATGGGCCAGGTCGACAAGCTCCTGATGATGACGGTGAGCCTCGCGCTTCTGGTCGGCATCGTGGGGATCATCAACACCATGCTGATGAGCACCACCGAGCGGTTCGTCGAGTTCGGCGTGCTCCGCACCAACGGCTGGTCGAAGTCCAACATCCTCGGCCTGGTGACGCTCGAAAGCGCGTTCCTGGGCCTGCTCGCCGGCGTCGTCGGCTGTCTGATGGCCTGGGCGGGAACCACGCTGGCGAACCAGTTCATCAGCGGCGGCCTGCGGCTGGGGATGACGCCGTACTCGATCGTCCTGGGCGTCGGCCTGTCGATCGTGATGGGGACGCTGGGGGGGCTGTACCCCGCCTGGCGCGCCGCGCGGATGGTCCCCATGGAAGCCATCCGGATGGGCTCGCACTGATTGATGGAACGACGCGCAACTGACTGTGTCTGCTTTCCCGAGGTCGGCCGATGATCGACGTGGTGAACGCCTGGAAGTCGTACAAGAGTGGAACCCGCACGGTCGACGCGCTGCGGGGCGTCTACTGCCACATCGACCGGGGCCGGTTCGCCTTTATCGTCGGGCCCAGCGGCTCGGGAAAAAGCACGTTGCTCTACATGCTGGGGGCCGTCGATCGGCCGACCCAGGGGGACGTCCACGTCGACGGCGAGAGCCTCGTCGCCATGTCGGAAGCGGACCAGAACGTCTATCGACGCGAGAAGATCGGCTTCATCTTCCAGTCGTTCAACCTGATCAGCAACCTGACCGCCGTCGAGAACGTCCTCATCCCCTTCCTCCCGCGCGGGGTGACCGCCCAGCAGCGAGCCGACGCCGTCGAGCTGCTCACCCGGGTCGGCCTGGGCGACCGCCTCGACCATCGCCCCTACCAGCTCTCCGGCGGTGAACAGCAGCGCGTCGCCATCGCCCGGGCGCTGGTCAAGCGACCGCTCCTGGTCCTGGCCGACGAGCCGACCGGCGAACTCGACAGCAAGACCGGCGACGAGATCTACAAGATCCTCCGGTCGCTGCAAGCCGACTATCAGACGACCCTCGTGGTCGTCACCCACGACCGCCGGTTCATCATGCCCGACGACCTGGTCCTCGAAATCCAGGACGGCCAGCTCGTCGGCGGCCCCGACGGCGAAGCCCACTCGGACGAGATCGCCCACGACCGTCCGGCCGGCGTCAAGGCCGGAGAATGACCTTGCCGAAGCCCGCATTCGACGCGACCCGTTCGTACGCCTCGCGAACGTCCTCGACTGCGAACACCGAATCGATCACCGGCTGCACCAACCCCCGCTCCAACCACGGGACGACGTGACGCTCGAACCGTTGGACGGCCGCGATCTTCTCCTCCAGAGGGCGGCCTCGCAGCATCGTCCCGACGATCGTGATCCGACGAGACAGGACCAAGCCGAGGTCGATCTCGGCCTGCGAACCGCTCAGCAGGCCGACCACGACGAGGCGTCCGCGGCTCGCCAGCACCGCCAGGTTCCCTCCCAGCGCCTTGCCGCCGATCACGTCGAGCACCACATCGACTCCATGCCCTCCGGTTGCGAGTTTCACGCGATCGGCGAAATCCCCCAGGGCGTTGTCGATCGCGACGTCGAGCCCCAGCGCCCGAGCCTTTTCAAGCTTCTCGGCCGTCCGCGACGCGCCGTAGACCGTGCAACCCATCGCGTGGGCGATCTGCACGGCGGCCGTGCCGACGCCGCTCCCCGCCGCGTGGATCAGAACCCGCTCTCCGGGCGCGAGCTTCCCCTGCGTCGTCAGGGCGTCGTGGGCCGTGATGAAGACCTCGGGGACCGCCGCGGCGGCCTCGAAGTCGAGGTTCGGGGGGATCGAGACGATCATCCGAGGGTGCGTCACCAGGACCCCGGCCTGAGCGCCCCCCGCCACGATCCCGAACACCCGGTCGCCGATCTTGACCCGGTCCGTGACGGCCGGCCCCAGCGCGTCGACCTCGCCCGCGAACTCCAACCCGGGGACGTCGGCGGGAACGCCCGGGGGGGCGGGGTATCGTCCCCTGGCTTGCAGCAAATCGGCCCGGTTCAGTCCGCAGGCTCGCACCCGGACCCGAACCTGCTCGCCTCGCGGTTCCGGGGTGGGCGTCTCGCGAACCTCCAGCACCTCGGGGCCCCCTTGGCCCGTGATCACGACCGCTTTCATGGAGGTCCTCTAGAACTGCTTGCGCTGCCGGCTTGAGGGGATCGAGAGGGCCTGGCGATACTTGGTGACCGTGCGGCGGGCGACCTTGACCCCCTGGCGGCCCATCTCCTCGACGATCTCCTCGTCGGACATGGGGTTCTGCTTGTCTTCCTGGGCCACGACTTCGAGGAGCTTCTGCTTGATGGTGTCCCAGGCGATCTCCTCGCCGTCGGCCGTGGTCGTGCCGCCGCCGAAGAACCGCTTGAGCGGGAAGATGCCCCGCGGCGACTGGACCCACTTGTCATCGACGGCCCGGCTGACGGTCGTGACGTGGACGCCCACGCGGTCGGCGATCTGCTGCATCTTGAGCGGCTCGATGAATTCCGGGCCCCGGTCCAGGAACGCCGTCTGGTGCTCGATGATCGCGCGGGCGACCTTCAGCAGCGTGTTGCGACGCTGCTCGATCGACTCGATGAGCCAGCGGGCCGATTGGATCCGCTTCTGGATGAACTCGCGGGCCGCCGGGTCGGTCGCCTTGTCGCGGAGCTGCTTCTGGTAGTATCGGGAAATCGACAGATTGGGCGTGTGTTCGTCGATGAGCCGGACGTCGTAGCCCCCCTGGTCGTTGGGCTCGACGATCAGGTCGGGCACGACGTACTGAGTGTTCTGCTGGAGGTTGAACGACGAGCCGGGACGGGGGTTGAGCCGCCGCAGGTGCTCGATGGCGGACTTGATCGCCTCGATCGACAGCCCGGTCTTCTTCTCGATGGTCGGCAGCCGGTTGTGCTGGAGATCGTCGAGATGGTGGGAGATCAGAGTGCGGAGGGTGTCGACGCACGGCGTGTCGGGCGTCAACTGCAACAGCAGGCACTCGCGCAGGTCGCGGGCGCCGACGC
>CALCIC010000949.1 GCA_937907405.1 uncultured Isosphaeraceae bacterium
CCGTCGTCGCCGAAAATCGGCTGGATCTCGATCGCCACCCAGTACTTCCGGCCCGACTTGGCGTAGTTGAGGATCTCCGTCTGCACCTTCTCGCCGGCCCGAAGCCGCTTGCGGATGAAAGCCAGGGTGCCGCGGTTCGTATCAGGCCCCTGAAGGAACGCGCCGGCGACCTGGCCGCGGACCTCCTCGGGCTGGTAGCCGGTGATCCTCGTGAACCCCTCGTTCACCCACTCGATCCGCCAATGGGCGTCGGTGACGATCATCGCGTTGTCGGTGCGGCTGGCGAACAGCTTCAGCCGTCTCGCGTCGCGCTCGCAACGGCGCAACGCCTCTTCCAGATCGCGCGCCGACTCCGGCCGAGGCTCATCAAGGTCGGCCGCCCGGGGCCGACGCGCAAGAACGATCAGAGCGGCGACGACCGTCCACGAGCCGAGCCCCACCGCCCCTCCCAGCACGATCCGGATCGGATGCCCGGCCGTGAGGCCCGGCGGGGTCGCGAGAAACCACGCGGCCGCCGCCAGCAGCCACGCCGACGTCGCCACCAGCATCGCCCGAGGAAACGGGTCGGGCCGTCGCGCCGATCGCGCAGCCTCGAAGGCCAGGACCGCCGACGACGCCGCGCAGGCGAGCCCCACGAAGACGTCCGTGAACATGACGACGCCGAACAGGCCGATCGGTCCCGAGGCGTCGCGCCCCATCAGCAATGACGTCAAGATGAAGACCTTCCGTGTCATCTCAGCGAGGAAGTCGAAGACGCCCGCCATTGAATCGCGGCGCCGAACATCGCGGCGCGCGCCTTGCCAGATATACTCATTGCGACGGCCGATCTCAAGCCGTTCGGCAGGAGTGACGCTTCGACGTCAACGGCGCGTCTCGCCTGGACTTCCCAGGTTGCGGGATCGGTGTTGCGGTTGACGCGCCGCCCGGATCGCCCTAAACTCTCGCCGCCGCGATGCATTCCGCCGCGCCGCGCCGACGCCGGTCGGCGCCGGGAGTTCGCTCCGGCCTTTGAGGTTGTGGATTCACGCCGGCCGTCCTAATTCGGGTCGAATGGACGGTTCGTCGACGAGGAAACGAAGCGGAAAGGATTCCGCCCCATGTGCTCGGGAAACCGATTCTCGGCGATCGCCCCGCATTTCGCGATTCTCGGCCTGATCCTGGTCGCGGGCTGCAATCCGCAGAAGGACCAGCTCCGGCCCGACGGCCTGTTCAACCGAGTCGGCGGCGCCCAGAGCGGCAAGCTCATCGAGGCCAAGCGATGCGTGCTTCGGGTGGTGATCCTCAACCGGCCGTTCCGCGACCCGATCGTTAACGAGGTCGTCTGGAAGACGGCCGACGAGCAGGCCATCGCGCCGGAGGAACGGCGGGTCCTGCAAGCGAACGGCCTGCGGATCGGCCGAATCACCGGCGACCTCCCCCTTGAAATCGAGAAAGTCCTCGACGCCCCGCCGCCGAACAAGATCGACCCCGTCAGCTTCATGGTCGACGAGGAGATGCACGCCAACATCAACGTCTGCGACTCCGTCGACGAGGTCAGCCTCTTGCTGAACCGCAACGACCGCGTCTTCGGCAAGGACTACAAGTCCGCCAGCGGCTACTTCCTGGTGACGCCCCGCCATCACCAGAGCGAGTCGGTCGCGCTGCGAATCACCCCGGAGATCCACTTCGGGCCGACCCGACAGTCGTTCCAGCCGATGGAATCCTCGCCGTACGCCCCCCAGGACTTCAAGCTCAGCAACGGCCAGGAACAGGAAACGCTCCGCGACCTGACGGCCAACCTGGTCCTCGACGCCGGTCAGGTCGCCGTGCTCGGCTGCATCCCCGAGCAAGAGCGGAGCCTGGGCTCGTTCCTGTTCACCCTGGCCGATCCCCACAGCGACCAGCGGACCCAGCGGTTGGTGCTGGTCTGGGCCACCCGCAACCAGAACGGCTTCACCGACGAACCGAAGACGCCGCTCATCGACGTCGGCCCGACCGCGGCCGAGGATCGCGGGCCGCTCGGTTTCCTGAAGGCCGCGATCACCCCGGCCAACGACGAAGTGAAAAAATAAACGTCCGCGAAGGAATGCGGCGGCCCCGTTGATTTCGGATCGAAGGAGCGCGACCATGGAAGGCGACAACATTTCGAGGGGGCGGCGGGACGAGCGTTGGCAGGGGATCGAACCCGCGCCGACCCGCGCGTGTCGAAAGCGCTGGACGAGTCACGCCGCTCACGAGCGAATCCCTTCGCCCGTGCGGCCGGCTTCGGCCCCGACGCGACCTCGACTATCGACGGAACCGCACGCCGTGTCTTCTTCGAAGCCTTCCGCGGAAAAGCTGATCGTTCTGGACGGCTCGCGCGGCGAGGGGGGAGGGCAGATCCTCCGCACCGCGCTGACGCTGTCGATGCTGACCGGGCGGCCGTTCCGAATCGCCAAGATCCGAGCCAACCGCGAGAAGTCGGGCCTGCGTCCGCAGCACCTCAAGGCCGTCGAGGCCGCCGCCATGCTCTGCGGCGCCGACGTCGCCGGGGCCGAGATCGGCTCGCGCGACCTGGTGTTCCGCCCCGGCCCGATCGCACCGCGCGACCTGACGATCGACGTCGGCACCGCCGGCTCGACCAGCCTCATCCTCCAGACCTTGCACCTGCCGATCGCACTCCGGGCCGAGACCGCCGTCCGGGTCGTCCTGGCCGGCGGCACCTTCAACCCCAAGGCGCCCCCTTATCCGTTCCTCGACCAGACCTGGCGCGGCCACCTTGCGCACCTGGGCATGCCGATCGCGCTGGCGACGCCTTCGGCCGGGTTCTACCCCCGAGGGGGGGGGCGGCTTGAAGCCTGGATCGAGCCCGCCCAGCCGCGCCCCTGGGTCCGCACCACCCGCGGCGACCTGCTGAGAATCCGGGGGACGGCCGGCGTCGCCAACCTCCGCGACGACGTCGCCGCGCGGCTCCGCGCCCGCGCGATCGACCGAATCCGCGACCAGGGATGGAACGCCGACGTCGCGATCGAGACCGCCAGTTGGCCCAGCCCCGGCCAGGGCGCCGCGATCAGCCTGACCGCCGAGCACGCCGGCTCGACCGTCGCGACCTTCGTGGGGATCGGCGAGCGCGGCAAGCCCGCCGAACTCGTCGCCGACGAGGCCGTCGCCGAGCTGGTCGCGTTCCTGAACGTCCCCGACGGCGCCGTCGACCCCCATTCCGCCGACCAGATCCTCTTGCCCCTGGCCCTCGCCGACGGCCGCTCCGTCTACACCGTCTCGGAAGTCACCGAGCACCTGCGGACCAACGCCGAAACCATCCGTGCGTTCCTCGACCGTGCCATCATCGTCGAGGAGGCTCCCGTCCCCGGCCAGCCCGGCCGCGTGATCGTGGAATAAAGCGAATCGGACCCGGAATCCCCTCTCCCGTCGGGAGAGGGTGGCTGGGACGGCCGGGTGAGGGTCATGGGATTTCGAAGTTCGTCCCGCTGACGAGAAGCCGAATCCGTGGCGGCTCCCACGACCCTCATCCGGCCTTCGGCCACCTTCTCCCAATGGGAGAAGGATGTTTGCGTCGGCTGATTTTCATGCCTTTGAAGCCCGATGGCGACTCAGGGCGATCAACCTCAACCCCCGGTCTCGCCGAGCGCCAGGTGATACACCAGGGCGGGCGCGCGCTTGCGGGTGATGGCCTGGGCGACCTCGCCGCGGAGGTGGGCCGAGGCGCGCGCCAGGTGGGTTTCCACGCGGTGCAGGGCTTCAGGGCCGTCGACTGGGTCGAGTTCGTCGGGGGCCAGGATCACCAGCAGCCGCGAGACGTCGGGCGACGGCTCGACGTCCACGACGTGGAGGCCGTGCAACAGAGGGTCGCCGCACTCGGCGAGCACCTCGTCGAGCGTGACCGCCACCTGATGACAAAGCTGCATCGTCTTGCGATCGTCCGTGGCGCCGGGACCGCCGCCGTGACGCGCGGCCCGACCGCGCCTCGCGCCGAGGTCCATCGACTCGCGCCCGTCTTCCGCCATCCGGCGCAGGGAGAAATGACGCCTCATATTCGGCCTCGTCTAATCAATGAAGGTATGCGAACGTGGTCCAGTATCCATGTCGTTGACGGCGCTCGACGAGCGCAACGCCGCCGTTGCAACGTTCAGAGAACGCAACGGGGACTCGGCCCGATCTCGGGGAACGCGGCTTCTCGATCAGGTAGGATTCACTGGAGGCGCGAGCAAAAGCGCGGCTCAGCGACAGCATGAAGCGCGAAAGGAAACCGGGCGCGACGATTCAATAGGGTGAGAGGTGGAATTCATCGTCGGCCTCCATTTGTGCATGGAACGGCGAAAGGAACCAGCGCGACGCGCGAGAACCGCCGCCACGCGCCCACATTCTAGCCAGGGCACGCGCGGGGATCAACTCCTCGTCGATCCGTATCGGCGCAACCGAGTGAGCGTCTCGAAAGTGGGTGGGAAACCTCGTCCAGCAGAGGCGGTTGATGGGTAG
>CALCIC010000950.1 GCA_937907405.1 uncultured Isosphaeraceae bacterium
CGACGGCCGGCCTGGTCGGCGTCGGCGTCCTGTACTTCGTCTCGGTCGGTCGTCGGCAGGCCGGCGTGCGACCCGAGCACGCCGCCGACGTCCCGGCCGATCCGGGCGTCGACTTCTTCAACCCGGCACCGGGCGTCATGGCCCAGCTCGCGCCCGGCGAGTCCTCTTGAATCAAACGCATTAAGGAATCCCGATCATGGTCGAAGCCCTCAAGCGCCGGCAGCCTCGCCCCGCGCCCGAGTCGCGCGAGCATGCGCCGCCGAGCGCCCTGCGGCGCGCGCTCGGCTGGTGCGTCCACGCCTACACCGCGTCGGGGCTGGCGATCGCGGCGGTGATCGTCGCGCTCCTGGTCGAAGGGGGGCCCGACGCCTTCCGATGGTCGTTTTTGCTGATGTTCACGGCGACGATCATCGATGCGACCGACGGCACGTTCGCCCGCGCCGTGCGGATCAAGGAGGCGGTCCCCAGCTTCGACGGCCGCCGGCTCGACGACATCACCGACTTCCTCGACTACACGTTCCTGCCCTTGATGCTGATCTGGCGCGCCGGGCTGATCCCCGCCGGCTACGAAGCCTGGCTGATCGCCCCGATCCTGGCGAGCGCGTACGGCTTCTGCCAGGTCGACGTCAAGACCCCGGACGGCTACTTCCTCGGCTTTCCGTCGCTCTGGAACATCGTCGCGTTGTACCTGTACGCGTTGGCGATCCCCCAGTGGGCCGCGCTGGGGGTGGTGCTGCTTCTGGCCTTCTTGACGTTCGTGCCGGTCAAACACCTGTATCCCTCGCAGCCCGGCCGCCTGAACCGGTTCGCGACGATCACGGGGATCGTCTGGGGCGTGCTGATCGCCTGGCTGGCCTGGCGGCTGCCAACCTCGGCGCAAGGGGTGATCGACTCGGGGACGAAGGCTTTGGCGTTGATTTCGCTGATCTACCCGGCGTTCTACATGGGGACGTCCTGGTGCATCACGATCCGGGACTGGTCGCGACCGCTTCCGGCGTGAGGGCCTCCAGGTCTTCGGCGAGGGCCTGGCGCTGGCCCTCCTCGACGTCGACCAGCGCGAGCAACGCCCCTCCCACGACGAAGAAGCCGATGACGGCGAGGATCGCGCCTCGGCTCGACCCCGACAGCACGTTGACGACCGCGAACACGAGCGGTCCGAAGATCCCCGCGAACTTCTCCACGACCGCGAAGAAGCCGAAGAACTCGCCCGACTTCGAGCGCGGGATCAGGCTGGCGAACAGCGACCGCGAGAGCGCCTGCGTCCCCCCCTGCACCGTCCCCACCAGCACGGCGAGGATCAGGAAGTCCCGATCCGTCTTCATGAAGTAGCCGACGACGCAGATCAAGGTGTAGACGACCAACCCCAGCATGATCGACGCCTTGACGCCCAGCTTGCCGGCCAGCGCGCCGAAGGCGAACGAACAGGGGATGCCCACGAACTGGACGATCAGGATCGAGGCGATCATCGAGTTTGCGTCGATCCCCAACTCGGCGCCGTAGACCGTCGCCATCCGAAAGATGGTGCCGATGCCGTCGTTGTAGACGAGGAATCCCAGCAGCATCAAAAACCCCTGCTTGCAACGCCGGACGTCGCGCCCCGTCTCCCTGAGGCGGAGCATCGTGGCGCGTACCGGATGGAGGTCGGCCCAACGGTCGGCGTCGGCTCCGAGGGACGGCTCGGGGACGCGGCGGAACAGCGGAATCGAGAAGACGAACCACCAGACGGCCACCGACACGAACGCCAGCCGCGCCGGCAACGTGGCTTGCGCGGCGGTCAGGTTCTCGCCGGAGGGCAGACCGAACCACTCGGGCTTTTGTATCCAGGCGAGATTGAGGGCGAGCAGCAATCCGCCGCCGACGTACCCCAGGGCGTAACCGGCCGTCGACACCCGGTCGATCTCGTCCCGGGAGGCGATGTGGGGCAGAAGCGCGTCGTAGAACACGAAACTACCGTTGGCGCCGATGTTGGCGATAACGAACAGGATGGATGCAAGCAACCAGTCGCCGGTCTGGATGAAATACATGGCCGCGACCGAGGTCAGGCCGACCGCCAGGAAGACGCCCAGAAGCCGCTTCTTCCGCGCCGTGTGATCGGCGTAGGCGCCGAGGATCGGCGAGGCGATCGCGATCAAGACCATGCCGATCGTGGTCGACACCGCCAACCGCCCCGACGCGACCTTGGGATCGAGGCCGGCGCAGGCCACCTTGGAGTAGTAAATCGGGAAGACGGCGGTGATGATCGTGCAGACCATGGCTGAATTGGCCCAGTCGTACATCGCCCAGGCCCGCAGTTCAGGCCGATTCAGCCCAAGTCCGGCCAGCAGCCGCGTCCAGGCGCCGGCCCCGCCGTCGCCCGCGCGCGTCTCAGGATGCTCAACGCTCATCGCCGGTCCCTTTGTTGGAAGCTAGTGATCAAGCGGGGCCGTCGGACGAATCCAGAACGTCGCGGCGGTCGGCCGCGGGCCCGCGTCGGGCTCGCGAATCGACTATCTACGGCATTCCCCCCTCGGTTGACCAGTGCAGCTTCGGCCCGCGCCGCGATGCGGATCGCGGCGCGGCGTCGCCTGGGATAGCGAAAATTTCATGAAACTCCAGAATTAAATGATTCTTAAGTACGGTTGTTCCACTGGACGCGAGGGATCGACCTCCTGAATAATATCCATATCACGATCGGGCGATGAACCCGTCGGATCTTCGGAATCGATCCGACCCTGGAGCCGTCGCGACCACACGATCAGCCGCGGAGACGAATCGACTCCCCCTCGTCGATGTTTCCTCGGGCTTCGCCGACCATCGTGGCGACGACTCCTTTGAGTCGACCAACGACGCGTTTTGGTTCAACGAACAATGAATTTGCTTTCAGGTCGTCGCCCCGCAATGCGATGAAGACGGCCTTGATGAATCGCGCCGCCCTCTCGAATGAAATGGCCCCACTCATTGAAGCGGAATGGGAAAAATGACACGATCCACGCGTTTACGAACGATCGCCGGCAAACCCTGGTTCATGGCTGGGTTGGGGGTCGTCGTCGGGCTGGGGGGGGCCTGGGCGCTCTTTGGTCCAGACTCCCCGTCCGGTTCGAACTCGGCCCCGGCGGCGGTGGTCTCCGATGCGCCTGAGACGCCATTGAA
>CALCIC010000951.1 GCA_937907405.1 uncultured Isosphaeraceae bacterium
CCCTCCCGCCGAAGTGGACCCCGATCCGTCGGCCCCCGCGGCGAAGCTGCCGTCCCCCGACGCGCCGGCCCTCGGGCCGACGTCGAGGCTGTCGGCCGCCGAGATCGTCACGCTGCTCGGCCGGATCATCCAGGCGAACCGCCAGGAGTTCGACGAACTCACGCCCCAGCTTGAGGACCAGGACGAGGCCGACCGGGCGCGGTCGACGTTCCAGAAGCTCGACGACCAGCTCAACGACCTGAAGCGAGCGCGGAAGACCGCCGACGCCCAGGAGGGCGAGGCCCTCTCGAAGCGGATCGACGACCTGCACACTCCCTGGACGCTCGCCCGCGAACGCCTCAACCTCGACCTCCGCGCGCGGATGCTGACCATCGAACGCGTCAACCTGCTCAACAGCCTCCTCGCGCACGACCAGCAGCGGCTCAACGCGATCCTCGAATCGGGCGACGCCCAGCGGGCCGTCGATGCGACCACGGTGCCGGCCCCGAAGGCCGACTCGGACGCCGCCGCCGCCCCCGCCGCTCCGACCCCGGCGGTCGTCGAGCCCCCCAAGGCCGCCGCCGAGGAACCCAAGGCCGCCACTCCCCCGACGGACGTCACCTCCCTCATTCCGGGCGTCCCCAAGGCCGATGAAAAGAAGCCCGACGAGACCAAGACCGACGACGCCAAGGCCGAGGCGGTGAAAGCCGACGCCGACGCGGCCAAATCGGCCGCGGTCAAGGACGTGACCGAACCCCCCAAGCCGCCGCCGAGCAAGGAACTGGTCGCCGCCAAGCGCGATTTCCAGGCCAAGAGCACGGCCGTCCAGAAGCTCCAGCAACGGACGATGTCGCTCGACGCCCGGATGAAAAGCGTCGCCCGATCGATCGAGGTGGTCGGCGAACTCGCCGAGACGTCCCGACTCTGCATGGAGAACGCGACCAAGATCCGCGACTATCTCCAGGAAGTGATCCGGCGCGATCCCAAGGCGCCCGAGCTGGAGCCCTGGACCGAGCCGGGCGTCGACGTGACCGCCCGCCTCGACCGCCGAATTCAGGCGTGTCGCGAGGACGCCAGGACCCGCGTCGCCCGCCACGACGAAATGGTCGAGGAAGGCGACCAGATCTTCGGCGCGCTCAACATGGTCAGCCGGCAGGCGCGTACCGCCGTGGAAGGCCTTCAAAAGGCCGAGGACCAGATCAAAGCGCTTGAGAGCCCGTTCTCGTCGCACAACATCCGGGAATGGCTGCGCTTCCACGGCCCGTCGCTGCTGGGGACCCTGGTCGTAATGACGCTCCTGTACTGGATCGTCAGCCGGTACGCGCACAAGATCGTCGAGGTGTTCGCCGCGCGCGGCCTGCGCGGGTCGAAGGCCGAGCGCGACAACCGGATGGAGACGCTCGTCAGCGTGCTCCAGAACACCGGCAGCGCGGTCATCCTGATCGGCGGCGTGACGACGATGTTCAGCCAGGCGGGAGTCCCCGTCACCCCGATGCTGGGCGGGGCCGCCGTGGCCGGCGTCGCCGTCGCCTTCGGCGCCCAGAACCTGATCAAGGATTTCTTCTATGGATTTATGATTCTTCTCGAAAATCAATACAAGCTCAAGGACGTCGTCAAGATCGGCGACCACTCCGGCCAGGTCGAGCAGATCACCCTGCGGATGACGGCCCTGCGCGACGACGAAGGGGCGCTCCACTTCATGCCCAACGGCGCGACGACCTCCGTGGTCAACATGACCCACGGCTGGTCGCGCGCGGCGTTCTCGCTCCGCGTTCCTCTCAACGAGGACGTCGACCGCGTGATCGCCGTCGTCCAGGAGTTGGGCAAGGAAATCCGCCAGGACCCCGCGCTGCGGCTCATGATCGTCGACGACTTGAAAATGCTGGGCGTCGACGAACTGACCGAATCGGCCGCGGTCCTCAAGTTCTTTATCAAGACGTTGCCGCTCCAGCAATGGAACGTCAAGCGCGAGTTCCTCCGCCGCCTCAAAAGGAAGCTCGACCAGATGCACGGCGGCCCGCCGCTGGGTTGATCGACGGCAGCCCGTCGAACGCGGTTCCGCCCGACGCGCCGGCGAGGGTTCGCCTCGGAAGGCGTCAACAGCCTCCACGGCCTTCGCAAGAAACAGGACTCCGCGACGCGAGGCTCAGCTTCCCTCGGCCGTCTTGACTCGGAATTCGCGGCTGCTGAAGATCCAGGCGCCCAGCGCGATGAAGATCGCCGCGGCGGCGAGTTGGACCTCCATGCAGCTTGCGGCCGAAGGCGCGTCGTTCAGGTCGATCTGCCAGTCGCCGGGATTCAGGTCGAGCCAGCGAAGGGCGAGCACCCGGTTGTAGAACATCACCGTGGCGTACCGCACCATGAACGGCACGTTGGCCAGAAAACCTTCGAACACCAGGATGTAGCCGACCCCGACCGCCAGCGACCGCCGGGTGATCAGCCCCAGACAGCCGAACACCGCGATGTACACGAGCAGGGCCAAACTCGACAACCCCGAGACCACCCCGGCGCGCGTCAAGAGCCAGCCCCAGTCGTGCTCGGCAAGGCCGCCGTGGATCGCCGCCAGCGCGGCGGTCGCGGCCGCCGTCGCGAAGATCGACGTCACCAGCGTCGTCCCCAGCGCCTTCACCAGATAGATCGCCCACCGCGGCACCGGACGGATCAACAGATACGTCAGCGTTTGCTCCTCGACGTCGTCGCGCACCAGGCCCGAGGCGAACAAGAGCGCCGTCAACGGGATGATCGCCTGCGGGATCAAGCCGAAGACGAGCACCTTTTCTTGAACCGTGGGATCATAAGTCGGGTCGTACCGCCTGACGAGCAGCGCGATCACCGCCGGCGCGGCGAACAGGAGGATGAACCCCAAGGCCCGCTTGCCGCGCGCCTGCCGGGCCGCCGTGATCGCCAGGACCGTGGCCAGCGCGGAGAGCGACGGCCGGCCCGACGCCGAAACCGGCTCGTGCCAGGGCCGCGCCGGGGCCGGGACGGCGGGGGAGAGAGGGGCGGCTGCATCGCGACTCATGAATTCACCAGATATTTGAAGACCGCTTCAAGAGAGTCGTCGTCGGAGTAAATCTCTTCGATGAGCGAGTCGGGCTCGCGGGCCAGCGCCGGGAGCCTGCGGTAGAACTGGTCGGGCGCGTGGGTTTCGATCACGATCGAGTCGCCGCCCCGGGCGATCTCGACGCCGACCACGTCCTCCCACCGCACCAGCTTCGCGGCCAGATTCCGGGTGTGGGGGCTCTTGAGGACGATCCGGTGGGGATGGGCGTCGATCAGGTCGCGGACCTGGCGGACGTCGCCGAACGCCACCACCTTGCCCCGGTTCATCAGCACGATCCGAGGGGTGAGCGCCTGCACCTCGTAAAGCACGTGGCTCGAAACCAGGATCGTCCTGCCCGCGTCGGCCAGCCCGACGATCAGGTCGATCAGCTCGCGGCGGGCGACCGGATCGGTGCCGGTCAACGGCTCGTCAAGGAACAGGACCTGCGGGTCGTGGACCAGAGCCTGGGCGAGCTTGATCCGCTGCCTCATCCCCTTGGAATACCCCCGGACGACCCGGTCGGCGTGCGAGGTCATCCTGACGTGCTCGAGCGCGCGGTCGGCCGCCTCGCGCGCGCCGATCCGCCCCAGGCCGGCCAGCGACGCGCAGGCGCGAAGGAACTTCCGCCCGGTCATCCACTCGAAGAGCGCGTCCTGCTCGGGGCAGAGGCCGACGTATCGGTTGAGCCCCGCGTCGTTCCAGGGGCGACGGCCCAGCACCCGGACCTCCCCCTGGCTGGGCCGAAGCTGTCCGGTCGCCAGTTGCAACAGCGTGCTCTTCCCCGCGCCGTTGGGCCCCAGAAGCCCCGTCACGCCTCGGCCCACGCGGAGCGAGAGCTTGTTCACGCCGATCACCTGGCCGTACCACTTGGAAACCGACCGGAACTCGATCACCGCAGGCTCGTCCGCGGCTTCCGCTTCCGAGTCGGCATTCTCATCGCCCTTGCTCATCCGGCGGCCCTCATTTCAATCGATCGAGCGAGCGAACCCGCGTGGACAGCACGACGACGGACGCGGTCCCGAGCGCTGCGAGCACCCCGGCCGACCACGTCCAGGGGGCTTGCGCCGGCGCCCCCGCCGATTCGGAGGGCGGAGGCGGAGGCGGAGGCGAAAACCGGCCTCGCCTTCGCATCCCCAACGGCCCGAAGCCGGACGAGGATCGGACCACCCCCTTTCCCGCCCTGAAAAGTTCGCCGACGCGCTCCCATTCGTGATCGACGTCGAAGAACGCGTCGCGGACCCGCGACAGGTTCGTGGTGTAGGAGAGCAGCGGCGGCCATGCGCGGCCCGGCTGCATCAACACGCCCGAGGCCACGTTGCCCACCAACCAGAGCCCGAGCCACATCGCCGAAACCTGCCGCGAGTTCTTCGACAGCGACGAGAACGCCAGCATCAGCAGGCCGGCCGAGAGTGTGACGATCAGGCTGAAGGCGAACGACGCGGCAAGCACCCGCCAGGTGTCGCGGACCATCATCGGATCAAGGCTGAAGGCCAATCCGACGACGTAGGCCAGGACCGCCGGGATCAGCGTGATCGTCAGCAGGAACGCCGCGATCACCCCGAACTTGCCGAGGAAATAATCGATCCGCCGCAACGGCCTGGAGAAGTAAAGCGGCAGCGCGTTGAGTCGCAAATCCTGGCTGACGAGGTCCGGGCCGACCAGCACCGTGAGGATCATGCCGACGAAGAGCTGGATCTCGAAGAACTGTGTGAACGCCAGCACCCAGAACGTCGATCGATAACCCTTGGGGCCGGCCCGAAGCTCCTCGGGCAGATTCTGGAACAGGAAGAGGATCGGCGTGAGGATCGACGATTGTTGCTCGAACAACCCCCAGAGGACGAGGAAGGCCCCCAGCACGAGCGCCGGCAGAAGCGCCGAGGCCAGCGTCATCACGACCCAGCGGTTTTTGAGCTGCGCGCGGACCCCCTGCCGGGTGATCGTCAGCCATCGGAGCGCATGGCCGCCGAGCTTGCCGTTCCAGTGTTGATAGCCCTGGTCCAGGATCGGCATCAGCTCGGCTCCTCAAGGGCTCGGAGGAACACCTCTTCAAGCGTGCTGCGGCGCGGGCGCATCGACCGGATCTGCTCGGCGGCGGATTCGGCGGTCTCCCAGAGCGTCGCGACAGTCGAATCAGGGGGCAGATCGACCAGCAGGTGGTCGTTGACCGGCTCGGCCCGGACCCCGCGCTCCGCCAGCAACCCGGCGAACCGCCGCTGGTCGCCCCGGACCCGCAGCTCGAACTGGCGGTCGTGGGCCTGCTTCAGCTCGGCGATCCGCCCCTGCGCCAGCACCCGCCCCTTGCCGAGCACCACCACGTATTCGCAGACCGCCTCGACGTCGGGGAGGAGGTGGCTTGAGATCAACAGATTCATCCCCTTGGCTCGCGACAGATCGCGGCAAAGCGCCAAAACCTCGTCGCGGCCGACGGGGTCCATGCCGTTAGTCGGTTCGTCGAGGATCAGGAGCCGGGGGTCGTGGACGATCGCCGAGGCGATCTTGAGCCGCTGCTTCATGCCCGTCGAATACGACTCGGCGCTGCGATACCGGGCTTCGCCCAGATCGACGTAATCAAGCACCTCATGCGCCCGCTGAAGCGCGTCCCTGGCCCCCATCCCGACCAGTTCGCCCGCGTAGGCGACGAACTGGACGCCGGTCACGCCGGGGAACAGGCAGTCGTCCTCGGGCACGAAGCCGACCGCCTGGCGAATCGCCAGTGCCTGATGGACGACGTCCATCCCCAGCACCCGCCCCTTGCCGGCGTCGATCGCGATCAGCCCCAGCAGGCTGCGGATCATCGTCGTCTTGCCCGCCCCGTTGGGGCCGAGCAGCCCGACCGCTCCCTCGGGGAGCGCCGTCGACAATCCCGCAAGCGCCGTGATCGCGCCGTAAGTCTTGGTCAGGTCCTCAAGCTCGATCAGCATCGCTCACCACGGGCCATCGCGAAAGCCTCCCCATCCAACGACCGATCGACGAAGCAAAGAGGATTCGTCGCGACGGCACGGTTTATTGTCCCGCCCGGGCGAGCGTCGCACAATCGGGCAGCGAGGCGTCGATCACCCTCGGCGAGGCCGCGCGGCCACGCGAGGGGGCCTTGTCGTAAAATTAAGGTTTTTTTATTTTCGTCCTGGTTTTTCGATGCAACGCCGTTCGCCCGGGTGTATTGATGGAATGTCGGTTCCGCCCGACTGAACTCGCCGTTACCTAGATTCGCACCCCGCGAAACCCATCCCTCCTACACTCCATGAGCAGGATGGCTTTGATGAAGACATTCCCCAGCGCGCGTCGCCCGATCGTCCCGCGGGCGCGGTTCCATTGCTCCCGTCCCCGGCTGGAGATCATGGAGGAACGTCGGCTGCCGTCGACGATCACGGTCACCAGCGCCGGCGACACGATCGACCCCGACGACGGAGTCGTGACGCTCCGCGAGGCGATCACCGCGGCGAACACCGACGCGGCCTCGGGCGACGCCCCGGCGGGGTCCGCGGGCCTGGACGTCATCGACTTCGACATCCCCGGGACCGGGGTGCACACGATCAACCTGACCTCCCCGCTGCCGGGGATCACCGAGCCCATCGTCATCGACGGCATGACGCAGCCGGGGACCAGGCCCTACAGGCCGACGAATTTCGACGGGTTCGCGATCCTCATGGTCGAGATCAGCGGCGCCGCCCTCACGCAGCCGAATCTGGCCGGCTTGCGGCTCGAGGCAGGCGCGAGCGGCTCGACGATCCGAGGCCTGATCATCAACCGGTTCGCCACCCCCGGCTCCGCGGGCGTCGACGTCGTCGATTCGAACAACAACCTGATCGCCGGCAACTTCCTCGGCACCGACTCGGACGGCGACCGATACAACAACGACCCCACCGAAGGCAAGGCCTTCGGCAACTCGATCGGCGTCCAGGTCGTCGGTGGGAACAACCGGATCGGATCCCCCACGACGGCCGACCGCAACCTGATCTCCGGCAACGGCGACGGGATCCGGCTCACCAGCACCGGCGCCTCCAACACGGTGCAAGGCAACTACATCGGAACCGACGCCACGGGCGAGCTCGCTCGGGGCAACGTCAACGACGGCGTCGTCATTCGAGGGGCCGCCCAGGGGGGCTCGCAAGGCGGGGCGCTCATCGGCGGCGCGACGTCGACCCCCGGAGACGGGGCGGGCAACGTCATCTCCGGCAACGGCGGCGACGGCGTCGACCTCGACAACGGCGCCGGCTCCGTCCTGGGGCCGGTCACGATCCAGGGCAACGTCATCGGCCTGGGCGGGAGCGGCATCCTGGACCTGGACAACGCCGCCGGGATTCGAGCAGTCGCCGCCCTCGACTCCACCAACGGCGCGCTGCTGATCGGCGGCCCGGACGCCTCGGCCCGCAACGTCGTCTCCGCGAACGGCGTCGCCATCTTCTACGCCGGGCCCGCCGCCGTCGTGCAGGGCAACTACATCGGCACCGATCTCACGGGCAGAATCTCACACGGCAACGGCAGCGGGATCGAGGTCCGCGGCGCCCTCCGCGACCCGAACACCCCCGCCGCGACCACGATGAACATCGGCGGGGCCGGTCCTGGCGAGGGCAACCTGATCTCGGGCAGCAACCTGACCGGGATCAGCGTCAACAACGCCGACGCCGTGATCCAGGGTAATCAGATCGGCAAGGCGTTGGACCACGTGGGGCTCGTCAGAGACGGCGGGGGGGTCAAGGTCTTCAACATGGTCGCCGCCCCCGTGCTCGACGTGGTGGTGGGGGGCGTCGGCGCAGGGGCGGGCAACCTCATCGCCTTCAACGGAATCGGCGTATCCGTCGACGCCGTCGGAGTCACGATCCTCGGCAACTCCATCTACAGCAAGCACGACTATTCCATCAATCCAACCCTCGGGATCGAAATCGGCCCGTCCGCCCTGGCCGCCGTCCCTCAGCCCCCGGTCCTCACCCGGGTCACCGGGACGACCATCGCGGGGACGCTCGCCGGGTCGGCCGGCGCGACCTACCGCCTCGAGTTCTTCACGACTCCCGACGCGAACGACGAGGGGAGGACCATGCTCGGCGCGACCGAAGTGACGACCGACGCAGCGGGCGCGGCGAGCTTCTCGTTCATACCGGCCGGCGGCGTCCCGGCGGGCCAGTTGCTCACCGCGACGGCGACCTCCTCGGCCGGCACGTCGGCGTTCTCGCAGTCCGGCCTTCTGCCGAAGCCGGGGTCCGCCGGCCTCGCCGTGACCGCCGTCGCCTTGCCCGATCCCCTCTCCGCCGGCGCCGACATGACCTTCGTCGTCACCGTCACCAACCCGAGCCCCAACCCCGCCCTGAACCTCAATCTGACTATTCTGCCGACCAGGGAGTACCACACCTCGTACCGGCATGCGCTCCCCGTCGTCTCGTTCAGCGCTCCGCCCGGTTGGTCGACCTCGTTGCCGACTGACAACGGTGATGGGACTGGAAACAGTGATTGGTGGTATCCTGGATCCGACGGCGGGGCCACGCGCGGCTTCCTCCCGCCGCCGACGGGCCCAGCCCAGCCGCCCGCGGGGCCCGTGGGAGCGTCCATCTCCAGCTTCCCGACCGGCAGCGCGACGTTCACGCTGGTCGTGTCGACCGATCGATACGACGATCCCGGCGGTTGGGTCGTCAGCACGACCCAGGTCACCGCCGACAACTCCGCCAACCCGCTGGGATACTCGGCGACCACGTCCACGCCCGTCGGCCCGTTCGTCCCCCCCGCGGCGAACACCAGCGATCTGGCCGCGACCATGACCGTTTCAGACGGCCCGCGGTTCGTCGGCGACGACTTCACCTTCACGATCCATGTCGTGAACAACGGCCCCGACCCGGCTGCCGGCGTCGTGCTGACCGACGTCCTCCCCCCCGGCCTCAGCCTGGTCTCGTCGAGCCTGCCGATCAACGGCCCCGCGTCGCCGACGCTCACGGCCCCCGTAGGCGACCTGACTCCGGGCGCCGAGGCGACCTGGACCCTCGTGGTGCGAGCCGCAGCCGCCGGAAGCTTCACGAACGTCGCCCAGGTTCAGGGCCTCGGAACCGACCCCGTCCCCGCCAACAATACGGCGTCGAACACAGCCCTTGTGCTGGCGGTCGAACCCCGGGTCGTCTCCGTCGTCCGCAACGGCGTCCACTGGCAGCCGACCTCGATCGTGGTGGCGTTCAACGTCGACATGGACCCCGTCCCCGCCCAGAACGTCGCCAACTACCGGATTCAGGGCCCGGACCGCCGCCTGGTCCCGATCCGGTCGGCGACCTACGACGCGGCCGACCGGAGTGTGACGATCCGACCTGTCCATCGGCTCAACATCCACTACCCGTTCATGCTCACGATCAACGGCCAGGCCCCCGGCGGGCTGACCGACGCATCGGGGAACCTCCTCGACGGCGCTGGGAACGGTCAGGCCGGGACCGACTACCAGGCGAGCGTCCTCTGGTACGGCGCCCGCACCCGCGTAACCCCCGTTCATTCCCGGCCGCGCTGGACGCCCCCGCGAACCCCGCTCCGGCCGATCCACCGCGCGCCCCCCTCGATCCACGCCGCGCCGCGATTCGCCCGCCCGGCCCATGCCCCGAAACGGGCCTGACGGCGACCGCCGTGAGGGAGCGGCCACGACCTTTTTTAGAATTTTTGAGAATCCGCTTGTAACCGAAGTCGGGGAAGGCGACTCTTAAGTTGAGGAAGGACCACGGCCAGGGAGTACAGCACCGATGTCCACGACCGTCCTCATGCATGAACGTTCCTCGCGATCGGCGAGTGAAACGGGTTTCGATTGCTCCGATTCGGTACTTCTCGATCGCTACCTGAGCGGAGGCGAAAGCGACGCGGAGGAGGCGTTTCGCGAGTTGATGTTTCGCCACGGCCCGATGGTGCTGGCCGTCTGCCGACGGGCGTTGAACGGCGCGCACGACGCCGAGGAGGCGTTCCAGGCGACCTTCCTGACGCTGGCGCGGAAGGGGGCGACGATCCGCGACCGCCAGTATCTGGCGGGCTGGCTCTGCGAGGTCGCCCATCGGATCGCGATCCGGTCGCGCGCCTCCGGGGCGCGCCGCCGCGCCCGAGAGGCGCGGGTGCTGGCGATGTCGAACGAGGTTCACCCGCCGGAGCAGGAAAACCTCGCCAGCCGCGACGAGATCCGGCCCATCATCCAGGAGGAAGTCCACCGCCTCCCCGAGAAATACCGCGCGCCGGTGATCCTCAGCTACTTCGAGGGCAAGTCGAACGAGGAGGTGGCCGAGCTGCTCAAGTGGCCGGTGGGAACCGTCAAGGGGCGGCTGTCACGGGCCCGCGAACTGCTCCGCGAGCGATTCAAGCGCCGAGGCCTCGCGCTCTCGGCGGCCTTCCTGCTCTACGCCCTGGAAGCCAGACCCGGCGAGGGGGCGGAGATCGACGCGCCGCTCTTGGAATCCACCCTGCGAACCAGCCTCGGCGCAAGGACGACCGCGCGAACCGTCGCCCCGGTCGAGCCGCTCCGCCGCAACCGCTGGCCGATCGGTCGCCGGCTGCTGCTGTCCGTATTCCTGCTTGCATGCGCCACCGCGGCCTTCGGATACACGAACCCGGGCTATCTCCAACAACTCGAGGCCGACGGACTCTACGAGTGGACGGCCAGCCTCATTCCGTTACCCCTCTCTTCCGCCCCCCATTGCCATTAGGCCGCATCCGACGTTCACGACTTCAAGATTCCCGCATGCGAATTCTTGAAGACTTTGAAGATCGTCGTAACGGGAAGGGGCCGACGAGACTCTTGACGATGGGAATCGCCGCGTCCGATCGGTGCGTTTCAAAGGTCGCCAACAGGAGTCTCCGTCATGACAAGCAAGCGCTGCGCACGGCCGTTGAGGAAAGCTCGATTCGTCGCCTGGGGGTTGGTCGTCGCGTTCAGCCTGTCGAGTTGGGCTCGCGCCGACAGCTTCATCTACCGGAACCTCGTCGTCGACGACTCAAGCGTCGGCGCCTCCCAGATCATCGACCCCAGCCTGAAGAACGCCTGGGGGATCTCGTTTGGTCCGGCCACGCCGTTCTGGGTCTCCGCCAACGGCGCGGGGCTTTCGACGCTCTACACCGTCAATCCGGCCACCGACGCCACGACCAAGAACGGTCTGGAAGTGTCGATCCCCGGCGACGGCAGCGTGACCGGCCAGGCATTCAACATCGGCACGGGCTTCAACGCCGACCGATTCCTCTTCGTCAGCGAGGACGGCACGATCTCGGGCTGGCGCGGGGCCCTCGGCACCACGGCCGAGAGGCTTCAAGTCGCTGATCCCGCCAACATCTACAAGGGAATGACGTTGGCCGACGTCGGCGGCCACACCTATCTGTATGCCGCCAACTTCGGGACCGGCGCGATCGACGTCCTCAAGGGGGACACGAACGCTCCGACCCTGGCCGGCAGGTTCAGCGACCCGACCCTGCCGGCGGGATACGCTCCGTTCAACATCCAGCTCCTCAACGGCAAGCTCTACGTCTCCTTCGCGGTGAAAGGGGGCAAGGACGAGGTCGCCGGCCCAGGGCTGGGCATCGTCAGCGTCTTCGACACCAACGGCAACTTCCTCAACCGGCTCGCCACCGGCGGGACGCTCGACGCCCCCTGGGGCCTGGCCGTGGCCCCTTCCTCGTTCGGCAAGTTCGCGGGCGACCTGCTGGTCGGCAACTTCGGCGACGGCACGATCAGCGCATTCAATTTGACCTCGGGCCAGTTCGCCGGCCAGCTCGCCGGCCTCGACGGCAACCCCCTCGTGATCGACGGCCTCTGGGCGCTGACCGTCGGCAACAACGGCTCCGGCGGCAGCAGCGACAAGCTCTATTTCTCGGCCGGGCCGAACGACGAGGCCAACGGCGCGTTCGGCCTGA
>CALCIC010000952.1 GCA_937907405.1 uncultured Isosphaeraceae bacterium
CCGGCCGTTCCTTGAAACCCACGCAGGCTCATAACCATCGACTCCGAACCGCGAATTCTCTTCGCCGCACAGAAAGTTTAACAATTGATGGCGAAAAGTCCATGCCTGACTCGCGGGATGAGGTCGCGAGGCGTCTACGGCTGTTTGGGAAGTAGGTCGGCGACGGCGATCCGGCCGAAGAGGCTGCCGTCGAGGATCAGATCGACGACCTGATCCTCGTTGAAGATCGATGGGGGAGGGTAGCTGCAGGCGACGGGGGGCCCGTGGGCCTCGACTTGCCGCGCGGCGAGGTTGACGATCCAGTAGGCGGGGATGCCGGCGCGCGCGTACAGGTCGCGCTTCGTCCCCCGGTCTCGGGCGAGGCTGGTTTCGGCGATCTCGACGATCAGGCCGACGTCCGGCGGCTCGGGATGGCGCTCGGTGTAGTCGTCGGATTCCCCTCGAACGATCGAGAGGTCCGGCTCGGGTTCGCTGTAATCGGGGACGCGAACGGCGGATTCCACGCGGAGGTGCCAGACGCCCCCCAGCAGCCCCTCAATCGCCCGGCGACATCGCGCCGAGCAGGCGTCGTGGCGTGGTCCCTTCGGCATCTTCCAGACGATGACTCCGTTCAAGAGTTCGATCGGCTGATCCTCGACGAGATCGCCTTGATCCACAAGCCGTTCATACAACCCGACCGTGATTCGAAAAACGTCCTCGGCGGGAGGCAGGGTCAAGGCTTCCGACGGGCTGATCGTGGACATCGGCGCGACTCCCCGATTCAAACTCAATCCAGTATTCCTCAATCCGCCCCCCAAGGCAACCGAGGTCCGCGACGGCCCATCGGCCGAGGCACTGGATCGGCCGGTCAGTTTCGTAGAACCGCTCTTGAACTCAAGTATCCTTAGAGATCGATGGATGCCGTGGTCCTTCAACTGGAGCGCCGGGTCTCTCCGAAGGATGTCATGGCGACCATCCACCACCTGTAGCGGATCGATCCCGCGACCACGATCACCGACCGCCTGGGGCGTCCGATCCCCCTGGCGCACGCCGAGGTCGTCCCTGAAGTCCTGGCCTGAGCGTCACTTCCTGGAGTCGGCCTCCGGATGCGTCCTGGCCCAGTCGAGGTATTCCTGGATCGTGTAGAACGTCCTGTGCCGGTAGAGCCGGCCGGCGTCCTCGACGGGCTCCATCGAATTCAGGGCCCAGGAATCGCCCGTCCGGCTCATCCAGTCGGTCAGCTTCGTTTCCATGCTTTCCCGGAGCGCGGCGCGGGCGGGATCGTCGGCCAGGTTCTTCAGTTCGTAGGGGTCGTTCTCCAGGTCGTAAAGCACCCAGGGGCCGGCCTCGGTCCGGGCGTACATTGCGCGCTCGGTTCGAACGCCGCGCCAGGGGTTCGGCGTGCCGTCCCCCTGGAACGGGACGAAGATCTGAAAGAACACCGAATCGGGGCCCCGTTCCACGCCCCCCGACACCATGGCCGAGAGATCGGTTCCTTGCATCGCGGCGGGAACCGGTCGGCCGCAGAGCTTCAAAAGCGTCGGCGCCAGATCGACGTGGGAGATCAGAGAATCCGACTTTCGGCCCGGCTTGATCCTGGACGGCCAGCGAACGATCAGGGGGACGCGGATCGACTCCTCCCAGGGCTTGCGCTTGAGCCTCTCTCCATGCGAGCCGAGCATGGCGCCGTGGTCCGACACGAAGACGACGATCGTATCGTCGGCCTTCCCCGAATCGTCCAGCGCCTTCAGCAACCGGCCTACTTGATCGTCGACGGCGGTCAACGCGGCGTAGTAAGCGGCCACCGCCTTGCGGCCGCCTCCGGTCGTCCCTTCGACCCAGTTGGGGCGCATCGTCAGCCTGGCCGGGTCGTAAAGCTTCATGTACTTCTCGGGCGCCCCGTAAGGGTCGTGCGGCGGCCCCATCGACGTCACGAGGAAGAACGGCTCGTCGCCTCCCCGGTTCAGGAATTCGATCGCCCGATCGGTCCAGACCTCGGGCTCGAATCGATCTTCGGTGATAGGAGCGTCGGTGTCGCGGAAATAGGTCGGATGGAAGTGGTTATGGCTGCATTCGCTGGCGGCCCAGTAGTCGAACCCCTGGCGACGAGGACCGGGGGGCACGAACCCGGGGTCTCTTTTGCCGCCGTCGAGATGCCATTTGCCGACGTAGCCCGTACGGTAGCCGCCGGCCTTGAGAATCTCGGCGATCGTGGTCTCCGACTCCCGCAGCCGCAGGTCGTTGGCGATCATCCCGTTCTTGTGGGCGTACGTTCCCGTGAGCATGATCGCCCGCGCCGGGCAGCAGACCGGCGTGTTGGCGAACGCGTTGCGGAAGAAGACCCCTTGCGACGCCAGCCTGTCGAGGTTCGGCGTCTGGACGTCGCGGTTGCCGGCGCAGCCGAGATCCTGCCCGCGCCACTGGTCGGGCATGATGATCAGGACGTTGGGACGACTGACCGGCGGCTCGGCCCGGGCGGGCGTCGCGGCCGGGAACCACCCGTTGAGAAGAAGGGAGACGACGGCGAACGCCGAATAACCGAATCGCGTGATCTCGCGACGTCCCGGCATCAGTAGTCCTTTCGTTTTACGGCGGCGCGGCGGGAGTCCTCCCCTGATTCTATCGTCGAATGGGCCGAATGCACCTCGTTGTAACACGGAGCGGTCAGTCGCCGACCGGGATCGTCAGCAGCGGGCCGCCGGTGCGGCTCTCGGATTCCTCGAGCGAGATCAGGATTTCGAGGATCGCCAGGATCGCCCGGCTGTTGGAATCGTTGGTCGGGATGTAAAACCAGTAGCCGCGATAAAAGACGGCCATCTCGGCGTCGCGCGGGCGATGTTTCTGCGACCGGACGAAGAAGTTGCCGGCCGTGACCTGGGTCCAGTCGTAGGGTCGTCCGTCGGGGCCGGGGGTGTTGGGGGCGACGTTCCTTGCGACGTGCTCGGCGGGAACGCAAACCCCTTTCGAGAGGAACACCATCATCTGAAGGATCGACCGCAGGTTGAGGTAGACCGTATCGTTCGTCGCGATCGCCCGCGGCGCGGCTTCGAGGGCGTTCTGAGACAGTTCCGGCTTGATCCGATAGAGGGAGAGGCCGGGCTCCAGATAGAAGATCCGTGCGAGTTCCCGCATCTCGGGCGAATCGACGAATTCGCGATGGACCCTGAGGACCAGCGACTTCTCGCGCTTGACCAGGGCCACCTGGTCGTCGCCGCGGCTGCGATACACGAAGCCTTCCTTGGCGGCGTTGAGGACGTCCGCGCCCCCGACTTCGCTCGCCGGGATTGGGTCGGAAACTCCGTCGGCGTCTTCCTCGTAACCGACCAGGATCTCGGTCCCCTCGCGCTCACGAAGACTCGCGAGCAAGCGGGCGCCGCGGAGGAACTCGACGTTCTGGTCGGGGGCCTTCGGCGTCATCGCGGTCGCCTGCGGCGCGTTGCCGACGTCGTTGACGTCGTTGAGCGTCAGCAGCATCAACTGCTCGATGTTGGCCCCCGCGTTGACCACGCTGAACAGTTCGGCGGAAAGCGGCGTGAGAAGAGTTCGGGCGACCTCCTTCCCCTCGCGAGGCCGATAGCTGAGCGTCGGACTGTCGCGCGCGGACATTTCGCCGAATCCGAGGTTGGCGAGCCCCTCGAACTGATTGCCGTAACCGCCGAGGAAATTGGCGCCGCCGCTGATCTCGAACTGGCTCGTGATGCTCGGCAAGTCGATGAAGACCGGCGAATCGGCGTACCGCAGCCGGACGATGTTCATCAGAAGCTGCTCGTCGTTGGTGACCCGAACCGACTCGTTGTACTTCATCCGGGTCGTCCTCAAGGCCTTGGGACCGAGACAACCCGGCAGGATCGCCAGGGCCGCGAGCAGGATCCAGGCCCCGGGCGCGGCTGTTCGAGTTCGTCGCGATTCGATCAGTCCTTCACCCGTCATGCCGCCCCATCGCTCTCGGACTATACGAGGAAGGATTCGCGACCCGCGAGAGTCGTCCGGGAGACCCTCCTCTTCATTATCGTCGCCCGATGCGGGAAACTTGACGCAACCCGCGCGATCAGCTCGACGCGAGCGATTCCTACGACCCAAGCCGTCCTCCACCTTCCTCCTGACCCGGGAGTCCCCCCGTGCCTGAAGAACGCTACATCGACGCCCACTCGCACATCTGGACCCCCGACGTCGGCCATTACCCGCTGGCGGAAGGATTCCAGCCGACGGACATGCAGCCGCCGTCGTTCACGGCCCAGGAACTGCTGGCGATCTGTCGGCCGGCCGGCGTGGGACGGGTGAACCTGATCCAGATGAGCTACTACAAGTTCGACAACTCGTACATGCTCGACATGATCAAACTGCACCCCGATCGGTTCGTGGGGACGGCGATCGTCGACCCGCTGGGGGACGATCCAGCCGGCGCGATGAGGGAACTGCTGCCGAAGCGGGTGCGCGCGTTCCGAATTCAGCCCTCGTACGGCAAGCAGCCGCCGGCCCGCTGGCTGTCGCCGGCCGGGTACGAGGCCCAGTTCGCGACCGCCGCCCAGACGGGCCAGGCCCTGAGCTGCCTGGTCGATCCCGACGGCTTCGCGGAGATCGATCGGATGTGCCGCAAGCATCCCGAGACCAGGGTGGTCGTCGACCATCTGGGCCGGATCGGCGTCGACGGGGAGGTCCGCGACGCCGACGTCCAGGCGCTCTGCGACCTCGCCACCCATCCTCGGGTCTACGTCAAGGTCAGCGCCTTTTACGCCCTCGGCAAGAAGGCGCCCCCCTATCTCGACCTCGGTCCCTTGATTCGCCGGGTCGTCCAGGCGTTCGGCACGCGGCGCTGCATGTGGGGGAGCGACTGCCCGTTCCAGGTCGTCTCGCAATCCTACGAGGACAGCGTCGCGCTCGTCCGCGACCGGCTCGACTTCCTCAGTCCCGACGACCGAGAGTGGATGTTGTTCCGCACGGCCGAACAAATTCTCTTTCCTCCCTCTACGGCGGGGTCGTGATGGAGTATGCTGGTTTCAAATAGGGGTCGAACGTGGAGACGCGAGGCCAGGTGAATGCGTGGCGACAGGCCGGCCGGCTTGACCGTTTCGCGGTCCGATCACTACGATTCATGAGAACTTACGATCTGAAGAGTGGAGTCCGTCTCGCGGCATTCGCGAGCCACGGCGCGAGGTGAGCAGGATGAAGAAAGAGCCGTCGAAGGTCCCGACCCCCAGCAACCCGGCGCCCGCTCGGCACCAGTTCGAGCATGTCACGCCGACCGTGATCCATGATCCCGAAGAGGACATGATGTTCCTCGCGCGGTGGGCCCACCGCGCGATGCTCAATCCCACCCGCTTCTGGAGCGTGCTGATCGGCGGAGTCGCGGCGATCCTCGCGCTGGTGGTGTTCGTCAGCCTGCTGACGTCGCGCTCGGGCGCGTCGGGCGACGTCTGGTCCCAACTCGACGCCGCCAAGAACGCCGACGATCAGGTCAAGATCGCCAACGACCATCCGGGTTCTCCGGCGGCCTCCTGGGCCCTGCTCCAGGGGGCGTCGCGGCTCTACAAGTCAGGCGTCGACGACCTCCCCAACAACCGTGACGCCGCGCTCCAGAGCTTGAAGAAGGCCCTCGACCTGTTCGACCAGGCCGGCAAGGGAGTGGCCAAGGATTCGCCGATCGCTCTGGCCGCGGCCCTCGGCAAGGCCCGGGCGCTGGAGGCTCGCAACGAACTCCCCAAGGCCGTCGACCAGTACAAGCTCGTCGCCGAAACCTGGCCCAAGGCCCCCGAGGCCGTCGAGGCCAAGAAGCTCGCCGCCGCCTTGCAGCAGCCCGACGCGGCCGCCTTCTATAAAGAGCTTTACTCGTTCGCCCCCACGAAGGTCACCCTTCCTCCCATGGGGACCGAGAGCTTCGACCTTCCCATGCCCTCGGGGCTCGGCGGCATCCCGGGAAGCTCCGACGGCCTGCTCGGGCCGGTGAACGGCGTCTCGCCGCTCTTGATCCCGCCGCCGCCGCCGTCCGCCCCGACGACGGGCGACGCCCCGGCCGCGACGTCCGACCCGGCCCCCGCGGACCCGAAGTCGCTCCCGACCCCGGCGGATACGTTCGCCCCGGCGGATGCCAAGCCCGCCGCTCCTCCGGTGGAAGCTCCGGCCGCGACCGAAGTCCAGAAGCCGGGGAACTGACGACGTCGTTCGGCGCCCCGCCGCTTGCTTCCGCCTCTCACTCGCTTTCGACCGGCTCGATCCCATGCTGGAGTCGCCGCTTTCTGAAACGCCCCAGGAATTCGACGTCAAGCCGCGCACCGACGGCAAGCGGATCGACTCTTACCTGGCGAGCCGGTTCACCGACTACTCGCGGAACGTGATCCAACGGATCATCGAAGCCGAGGCCGTCGTGGTGAACGGCCGCCCGGTCAAGGCTTCATACAAGATCCGGACCGGCGACCAGATCCGCGTCTGGCTGCCGGAACTCCCCGACCCGACCCCCGTCGCCGAGGAGATCCCGATCGAGGTCGTCTACGAGGACGACGACCTCACGGTCGTCAACAAACCGGCCGACATGGTCACGCACCCGTCGCGGGGCAACTGGCGGGGGACGCTCGTCAACGCGATCCAGTTCCATTACGACCAGCTCTCGACCGAGGCCGGCGAAGACCGTCCCGGCATCGTCCATCGCCTCGACCGCGACACCACCGGCCTCTTGATCGTCGTCAAGAACGACCTGGCGCACCGCCGGCTCGCCCTCCAGTTCGAGCACCGGACGATCCACAAGGAATACCTCGCCATCGTCTACGGCGCGCCCGGGCGCGACAGCGACTACGTCGAGCAGCCCATCGGCTTCCATCCGACCGTCCGCGAGCGGATGGCCGTCCGCGCCGTCGAGGACGGCGGCCGGGAATCCACCACGTTCTACGAGGTCGTCGAGCGGTTCCGGGGCTTCGCCCTGGTGCGCTGCAAGCCGAGGACCGGCCGGACCCACCAGATCCGCGTCCATATGGCCCACGTCGGCCACCCGCTCGTCGCCGACAAACCGTACTCCGGCCGCGACGCGCTCACCCTCGCCGACCTGGACGCCCCCGGGGCCAAACCCGACGACCCCGACGCCCTGCTCATCGACCGCCAGGCGCTCCACGCCCACGCCCTGAAGTTCATCCACCCCACGACCGAACAGCCCATCGAACTCTCCGCGCCGATCCCCCCCGACATGGCCCGGACCCTTGAGGCGCTCCGACTTCATCGGCCCCTCGAATCGGCCCCCAGGCGGTCGCGCTGAAACCGCCCTCGTCCTCTCCCCTCGCGCCGGCGGGTCTGTTCTTGAACACGTCTGGAACCACCTGGCCGAAGCCGGCCGACTGAACGACGGATCGAGCGGATTTCTTGCACAAGGACCCGCTTTCAACTTGACCTGTCCAATCGTTCATACTATGTTTTTGTCCATGAGCGATGGACGACGGACGACGGCGGTTGGTCATCTCGACGCCGACTGTTTTTACGTGTCGGCGGAGCGGGTTCGGGACGCGTTTTTGGTGGGCAAGCCGGTGGGGGTGCTGGGGAAGCAGGGCGCCTGCGTGATCGCCAAGAGCTAAGAGATGAAGGCGGCGGGGGTGAAGACGGGGGAGCCGATCTGGGAGGCGCTCGTCAAATGTTCGGGCGGGATCTACGTCAAGCGCGATTTCCGGTGGTACGAGGTCCTGAGCCGGTTGATGCGCGACCTGGTTCACGAGACGTCGACGAGGGTCGAGTATTACTCGATCGACGAGTTCTTCTTCCAGGCCGAGGGGCGCGGCGAGCGGTCGTTTCAGGACCTGGCCGAGATGATGCGCGACCGGATCTGGGATCGGATGGGGATTCCGGTGACGGTCGGGATCGCGCGGACGCGGACCCTCGCCAAGCTGATCTCCGACGCCGCCAAGCCGCACGGCGCGCTTGCGGTGATGGGCAAGGAGGCGGAGGACGCGTACCGGGCCGACAAGCCGGTGACCGAGATCACGGGGATCGCTGGCCGTCGGGCGGCCCGGCTGGCCCCCTGGGGGATCGCCTCCTGCCTCGACCTGGCCCGCGCCGACCGTCGGCTGGTGCGGAAGCTGCTGACGGCCTCGGGCGAGACCCTCTGGTGGGAGCTGAACGGCGAGCCGGTGCAGGCGATCCATTCCAAGCGCCCGGCGCACAAGGCGCTGTCGCGGGGGGGAAGCTTCGGCGAATCGACGGCCGAACCGGTGGTCCTCTACGCCTGGCTGGTCCGCAACCTCGAACGGCTGATCGAGGAGCTGCGGTTCCATCAGGTGGCCGCCGGCCGGCTGACGGTCGTCGTCCGGTACAAGTCGGGGCTTACGGGCGCGGGCGTCGCGGCGCCGGCGGTCCCCAGCGATCGGTTCGACGTCCTGCTGGAGACGGCCCGGCCTTGCCTGCGGCGGGCCTGGATGCGCGGCGAGCCGGCGACCCACATGCACCTGATCGCCGAGAACCTGGCCTCGCGCGGCCAATGCGCGCCGGGCCTCTTCGATCCGCCCGCTCAGCGCGTCCAGGCCGAGGCCGTCGCCCGCGTCAAGGAGCGGATCAACGACCGCCACGGCCGGTTCTCCCTCCGGAGCGCCGCCACGCTGTACCTGCCCGCGATCTATCGCGACGTCGCCAACGCCTACGACATCTGCGACGTCCGCGGGAAAATCTGTTTTTAGGTCGTCATCCGTTGCACGCCTCGCCTCTTGACAAACTTTCGACCGATCCTGGACCCTGACCCCTCTTGAACATCGTGTGCGTCGGAATCGCGCTGGCATGGAGCGAGTTGCCCACGGAGCTGATCAGGCGGCACAACCTGGAGCGTCGCGTCCACGAGCGTGGGGGCGAACGCGAGGTTCGTTTTCTTTACCGCGACCGACAGCCCCGGCTGCCGATCTGGCGCGACGGCCGGCTCCAGATCGTGCGGTGGGGCAACGGCCGGGTGCAAAGCCGGTTGCTCCCCCCGACCGGCTGGACCTGGCAGGCGACCGTCGAAGAGGGCTACTGGCGGAACCTCGACGCGGTACTCGTCGACATCCCCGCGTCGCTCGGCTTCGAGCGCGGGGTCTGGTTCCGCATCCGCCAGGGCATCCGAGGGGTCCTGGTCCCCGACGAGCACGGCGTCGCCGTGGTCTACATGATCTGCGAGCCGTCGAGCCACTACTACCAGATCATGACCCGGTCGACCCGGATGCCGATCCTGATCGACGAGCGGATCTGATAGAATGGCGGCGGGCAGGACCGAATCGAGTCGAGTCGAGTCGAGGACCGCGATCAACCGGGAGCGAGCCAGGCATGTCGAAAGCCGGACCGAGCAAGGATTCCCAGCCCGTGGAAAAAGCCGTCGAGCCCCCGGCGCGTCCCGCTGCGGCGCACGCGATCATGGCCGGTCGGGGACCTCGGGACGCGACCATCGGCGTGGCCGTGTCGTCCGCCCCGGGGCAGCCGGGGGTCGTCACGGCGCGTAGGGCCGGCGAGCTGCGCGACATGGGGCTTGAGGTCGACCCCCGCAAGGTCGGCGTCGCGGCCGCGCTCCAGCACCTGGCCAAGGCGGTGAACATCGCCTTTCAGACCGATTACGGCGAGAACTACCTGGAGACCGTTTATCAGGCGGCGGTCTTCAAGCGTGGCGAGGTGTGGATCATCCACCGCGAGTACTTCGGATTCGGCGACACCTGGTTCGGCCAGTTCGGCCGGCTGATCCGGTCGATGGAGTTGACCCTCGAAGGCCCCGACCCGGTCTCTCCCGAAGGCCGACAGCGGATCATCGAGAAAGGCCCGTCGTCGATCCGAGGGATCTTCAACCTGCTCGGCCGCAAGCTCGACCTGACCACCGAATACGAGGACCGCGTGCCGGCCTACGTCGAGCAGATGTTCGACCGCCTCGAAGCTTCGGGCATCATCGTCGGCTGGAACCGCGACGACTGGGACGTCCGGACCACCCGGATCGGTCTCGACATCCGAATCGCGCCCAAGGAGGGGGTCGACTTCGGCGGATAGCCGGGGCCGGGGCCGAGAGCGCTGGTTTCCGGGTTTTGCACTTGTGGGTATAATTCCCAGTAGTATTTGGATAAAACTCCGGTCCATCAAGGCGTCCGTTCACGAATGCTCGTCGGCCACCTGCTCTTGATTCTGGCGCTCGCAGCCGAGAAGGGTTCGTCACGGACGGAGGCCCTTCGGTTCGACCGCGCCGCCACGGCCGGGGCCGCCTTATCAACCCTGTGCGATCTCGCCGGGCCGGGCCCGTCGGCCCCGGCCGCCTTCTCTCGGGCGAGCCGTATTTCACCTTGGGACGACGAGATCGGAATCCCGGACGAGCCCGAGGACGAGGTCCCTGACGACCCCGGCGAGGCCCTTTCCAAGCCCCCGGCGCGAGGCCTCTTCGCGGCGTTCCGAAGCGATGGAGCCCACGAGGTCGTCGTGACGTCATGCGCTTTGAGGACCGCGCCCGCGCCTCCCTCGGGCGGGCCTTCGCTTACGCCGATCACCCTCTGCCGCCTCCTGTTCTAGAGCCCCGCCCAGACTTGATTTTCGGGCGCGGTCGTTGCAACGCGGTGCAAAACCTCGCAAACGACGACCCTGGAAACCCGGAAACTCAGCCTGGCCGGGGCGCCGGGATCATCCCTCGGGATCTCCCCCCCGCCCCCTCACCCGAACGCCTTGAGTCGCCCTCTCGCGCCTCGACGGGTGATCCACGTCTTCCTCTTCAACGACAGGATTCACCGCGCCCGGGATCGCCCCGGGCCCGTTGGGTCCGCGTCGCGTCTCCCATCCGCGCCCCGCGTCCGCCTCCTGGAGGTCATGCCGACCCATGTTCGACCGACTCATCGAAGCCTCGCTTCGCAACCGGCCCTTCGTCCTGATCATGCTCGTCTTCCTCGCCGCAACCGGCGCGTACTCCTTGTTCAACCTGCCGATCGACGCCGTTCCGGACATCACGAACGTCCAGGTGATGGCGCTGACGAACGCCCCGGCGCTTGGTCCGGAGGAAGTGGAACAGTTCATCACGGTTCCCGTCGAGAACGAGATGAACGGCATTCCTTACGTCCAGGAGGTGCGGTCGTTCTCGCAGCTCGGGATCTCGGGCGTGACGATCGTGTTCGAGGAGGGCACCGACATTTACTGGGCGAGGCAGCAGGTCGGCGAGCGGCTCGCTCAGATCACGGCCGACATCCCGCCGGAGTTCGGCCGGCCCGAGATCGGGCCGATCGCGACCGGCCTGGGCGAAGTCTTCCAGTTCGAGGTCCGCAACGCTCCTGACGCGGAGCGGCAGCACACGCTGATGGAACTGCGGACGATTTTGGACTGGGAGGTCGCGCGGCCGCTGAAAAGCGTGCCGGGCGTCGTCGAGGTCAACGCCTTCGGCGGCGAATTGAAGACGTACGAGATCACGATCGATCCGACGCGGTTGGCGGCGCGCGACCTTTCCATCGACCAGGTCCTCAGGGCGCTGCGTCGCAACAACTCGAACTCGGGCGGGGGGTACATCGAGCGGAACGGCCAGCAGCGCGTGATCCGCATGGTGGGGCTCATTGGCAGCCTCAAAGCCCTCCGGAACGTGGTGCTGGACGTCACGCCGGAGGGGACGCCGATCCACGTCGGCGACGTCGGCGAGGTCCGGTTCGCTCCGATGATCCGCAGCGGGGCCGTAACGCGGGACGGCCGGGGGGAGGCCGCGACGGCGACCGTCTTGATGCTGTCCGGGCAGAATTCGCGGGTCGTCGTCGACCGGATCAAGGCGAAGATCGCCGAGCTTCAGAAGACCCTGCCGGAAGGGGGTTTGATCGAGCCGTTCTACGACCGCGCCTCGCTGATCGAGCGGACCATCGCCACCGTGGCCCAGAATCTCGCCGAGGGGGGCGTCCTCGTCATGGTGGTCCTTCTCGTGCTCCTCGGCAACCTCAGAGCCGGCCTGATCGT
>CALCIC010000953.1 GCA_937907405.1 uncultured Isosphaeraceae bacterium
TCGGCGCCGGTGCCGAGCACGGTGGTGACCAGCGCCTGGGTCTCGCCGCGCTGGAAGATCGCCGAGCCGTGGGCGCGGGGCAGGACGCCGACCTCGCACTTGATCGACCGCAGGTCCTTGGGGCCCCGGCCGTCGGACCGCTTGCCGTCGAGGATCAGGTTGCGGACGACCTTCTCTTCAACCGCGTGGAAGGCGGTCTTGATCCGCAACGGCGTGACCGCCGCCGGTTCTTGCGAGTCGCCGGCCGCGCCCCCCAGGGGGAGGGAGAGGGGCTCGCCGTCGGCCGGGATCAGCTCCTTGACGATCGATTCGAGCAACTCCTTGACGGCCGAGTTCCGCTCTTGCTTGACGACGATCTGCTTGAGCTCGCGGAGCCGCGAGCCGAAGCGGTCGTAGAGGAGCTGGCGGAGCGGGTCGGGGGGGGTCGTCTTGTGCTCGGGGCGAGGCCGGCCGGCCGCTTCCAGCAGCTCGTACTGAAGGGCGATCAACTCCTGGTTGATCCGGTGGCCTTCGAGGATGGCGTCGGCCATTTCGGGCTCGGGGATCTCCTCGCCGAAGCCCTCGATCATCACGACGGCCTTGCTGGTGCTGGCGACGATCAGGTCGAGGTCGCTGGCGGCGATCTCGTCGGCCGTGGGGAAGGCGATCAGCCGGCCCTCGATCCGCGCCAGGCGGACCGCGCCGATCGGGCCCAGGAACGGGGTGTCGGCGAGCATCAGCGCGGCCGAGGCGCCGATGATCGAGAGGACGTCGGGATCGTTCTGGCGGTCGGCCGAGATCGGCCCCGCCTGGATCTGCACCTCGTCGCGGTACCACTCGGGGAAGAGGGGCCGGATCGGCCGGTCGATCAGCCGGGCGGTGAGGATTTCCTTGGTGGTCGGGCGACCCTCTCGCTTGATGAAGCCGCCGGGGAACTTGCCCGCGGAGTAGGTCTTCTCGCGATAGTCGACGGTGAGCGGGAAGAAGTCGAGCCCCTCGCGGCCCGGACCGGCCATGCTCGTCACCAGCGACAGGGTGTCGCCGAGGCGGACGACCACGGCGCCGGAGGCCTGCTTGGCGAATCGACCCGTCTCGATGCTGATCGCGCGGTCGCCGATGGTTCGCTCGACGACCTTACACGAAAAAGGCGAATTCGAAATGCTGGACATGAATGTACCTGGATGAGACACGGAGTGGCGTGGCGTCGGGATGATCGTGAAGCATGGTCGTCGCCGACGCCTCTCGTCGTGGCTCTGTCTCGCCTGGACCTCGACGTCGATCCCGACGCCGGACGACGCCGACGGCGGCGATCTGAGGTCGCAAGGAGAGCAAGCGAAGGAGGCCGGGCCCCGTTGGACGCGGGGCCGGCCGCTTCATTCAGCCAGGAAGTAGAACGATCGCCAACGGCCGACGCATGCGCACGCTCACGAATGAGAGCTGTAGGCGGATATTCGTCCCGGACGACCGGAGTTCCCGGCGCGGTGCTGGACCGCCGGATCGACTGGAAATCGCGTGGTCGTCGCGCGGCTGAAAAAGCCGATCGTCGGGGCGAGCGGCGCGCCGATTACTTACGGATGCCGAGGCGGCTGATCACGTCGAGGTATTTCTTCCTGTCGTGCAGCCGCAGATACTTGAGCAGGCCCGATCGCTTGGAAACCATCATCAGCAGCCCTCGGCGGCTGGCGTGGTCCTTGCTGTGCGTCTTGAAATGGCCGGTGAGATCATTGATCCGGGCGGTCAAGAGGGCGATTTGCACCTCCGGAGAGCCCGTGTCCTGATCACCACGGCTGAAAGACCCGATCAGTTCCTGCTTCTTCTCCTTCGTGATGGACATCTGTCGCCCCAAAACCTCCGGCCTTCTCTGTTGAGAGCCGTTTCTTGTGGATTCCCCTACACTTCAAGTGAACCACCATAGGCGAACCCGCGTCGGATTACAATCCCTTCCCCGCGGTTTCCCGACCTCTTTGCAAGGTTCGCGACGGCGGCCCGCCGAATCCTCTTAATCGGCCGTCAAGCCTGACGACTTGCACCCAGAATTCCCGCGCGCGCCTCTATCCTCCTTTAGCGGTTTTCATTATTCTCGACGTCCGTGGTCGTCCCGCCTCTTGGGTTTCTTGGAAGGTCGCCTGGACGTGACGGCTCGCCCCCCCTCGATCGCCCTGGTCTCGACGATCTTCGGCCTGACGTATCTGGCGCTCGCCTTCGGCAAGGTTCCCGGCCTGCGGACCGACCGCGCGGGGATCGCGCTGGCGGGCGCGGCGGCCATGCTGGCGTGCGGCGCGCTGTCGATGCGCGAGGCGGCCCGAGCCGTCGACCACGAGACCATCGTGCTCCTGTTCGGCATGATGATCGTCGTGGCCCATCTTCGGCTCGCCGGGTTCTTCGGGTTGGCGACCGATCGCGCGGCGTCGCGGTTTTACGGGCCCAGGACGTTGCTGGCCGTGACGATCGCCCTGGCCGGGACGCTGTCGGCCTTCCTCGTCAACGACGTCGTCTGCGTCGCGCTGACCCCGCTGGTCGTCGACCTTTGCCGGAGGCTGGAGCGTCCGGCCGTCCCTTACCTGATCGGCCTGGCCGCGGCGTCGAACGTGGGCTCCGTCGCCACGATCACGGGTAATCCGCAGAACATGATCATCGGTTCCTTGTCGGGAATCCCCTACCTTCGGTTCACCGCCAGGCTCGCGCCGGTCGCTTTGATCGGGTTGACCCTGACGTACCTCGTCGTGGCGGCCGTTTACCGCGAGGCGCTCGGCGAGTCCCCCCGCGCGCCTCGGGCGGTCGAACCGGGGACGTCGCCGCGCGTCGATCGGCGGCTCCTGATCAAGAGCGGGACGGTGGTGCTCGCCACGGTCGCCTTGTTCTTCGCCGGCGCGCCGGTCCCCCTGGCGGCGCTCGGCTCGGCCGCGGTGCTGATGCTGGGTCGCGTCCACCCCGAGCAGGTGTATCGCTCGGTCGACTGGCCGCTCCTGGTGATGTTCGCCGGCCTGTTCGTGGTGGTTCACGCGTTCGAGGCGCACGTCGTGCATACCTGGGGAGTCGAGCGCTGGAGGCCGCTGATCGAATCACCCGTGGTGCTGACGAGCGGTCTGTCCGTGCTGCTCTCGAACTTGGTCTCGAACGTCCCGGCGGTCCTGTTGTTCAAGCCGCTGATGGACGTGACGCCCTACAAGGAGCCGGCGTGGCTGGCTCTCGCCATGTCGAGCACGTTGGCGGGCAATCTGACGGTCCTGGGCTCGGTCGCAAACCTGATCGTCGTCGAGAACGCGCGGCGGGCGGGGACGGAGATCGGCTTCTTCGAGTTTCTCAAGGTCGGCGTCCCGCTGACGATCGCGACGACCCTCGTGGGGGTCGCCTGGCTGTCCCTGGTCCTTTATTGACCTGGTAGGCGACTCATGCTTGAAGCCGACCGACCGCGGCCGAAACGACGGTCGAGACGGCCGTCGCCGACGAGCCCGCGCGCGCTCGACGGCCTGAATTTCTTCCTTCTCGCGGCGACGACGGCGACGACGGCCGGGAGCAAGAACCGATCGGCGTCGCGGCGCTGTTTCGGGACTGGCGGATTCCGATCTTCGCGACGTCGATCGAACTATTTCCGACGCTGTTCGGCCATCGCCTCGATTCCCGAGCCCCAGGTGAACCGATGCCAGGCCCGATTCCAACGGTCCTGGACGGTCACCTTCCCCGTCGGCCCGATCTTGACGATCGAGAGCAGGATGATGAGCGTCGCGGCGGCGATCCAACCGCGTCGGAGGCGCGCGGCGGTCGCAAGCGGGACGTGGTCGGCCGTCGCGCCGACGTTTCGACTCGGCCGGACGAGCAGGCCGAGGACGACCAGCGCCCCGATCGAGGAGACCGCCAGCCCGGCCGCAAAGCCGGCGGGCCGATACTGGAATTCGACGGCGTGCGAGCCCGGCCCCACGTAGACGGCCCGGAACGCGACGTAGGCGGGGACGATCGGCGCGGGTTCGCCGTCGACGGTCGCCGACCATCCGGGGTCGAACGTGTCGGCCAGCACGAGGTAGGCCGGCGTCCGGGCGTCGACCGAGACGACGACGCGCTCGGGGAGGTCGGTCGTGATTTCGGCCGAGCCGGCGGCCTCGGCGTCCGGCGCGAGCGGCCGGGCGGGGTCTTCGACGATGACGCGGTCGCGGGCCTCGCGTTTCAACCGCGCCAGCGCGGCCGTCGCGGCTTGCCGATCGGCGGCGTAGACCGGCTTGCCGACCAGTCGGGCGCGCGGCAGCACGGTACTGTTGACGTGCAGGAAGCCGGCGCCCACCGGGACGTTGGGGGTGACGCCGGCTCGTTGCAGCCGGCCGGTGACGAGGTGACTGACGCTTTCGAGGTCGAACCGCCCCTCGCCGCGGATCGTGTTGTTGGTGTAATCCAGGAAACGCCTGGAGATCATCGGCGTCTCTCCCTTGGCCGAAGCCAGCCCCCAGGCGGCGGGCAGGCTCCAGTCGAGCGTGTCGCGAATCTTCATGAAGTCGATCGGCTCGGACGCGAAGCCGGGCTCGCCCGAACTCCGATCGCCGACCCCGAAGACCCGAATGAACCCGGGGTCGGCCTTGAGCCGCTCGACGATCTCCGGCGGCGCCGTCCAGTAGGCCGGGTCAACGGTGGGCGCGTCGTCCTTGTGGGCGCCGAGGAGGTCGATCAGCACCAGGACCGGCAGGAACGCGGCCAGCCTCGCTCGACGCCCGGCCTGAGACGTTCTCGACGCCCGCCTGGCGAGGCCGAGGCCCAGGGCGAGCACCGCGCCGGTCCGCAGGCCGCCGACCAGCATCTCGCGCCCCAGCCAGCGATAGCGGTCGACGTGGTAGGGCGTGTTCCAGCGGTTGGGGCCGCGCCAGACCGGCGTGTAAAGGTAGAACAAGATCGCCGCCGAGACGGCCAGGACGACGGCCGCCAGAACGACGGCGCCCCGCAATCGCACGGCGCCGGGGCGTTGAAGCCGCTCGACGCCGACCGCGGCCAGGGCGGCGACGGCCAGCGTGACCCAGAGATGAAACCGCACCGGCTCGCGCGAGCTGCCGACGATCGGGATCTTGTTGGCGTGGTCGAACAGGAACGTGAACCGACCGAGCATCAGCAGGCCGCCGGTGATCGCCAGCAGCACCCAGAACGTCGTCCAGCGATCGCGGGCGGCCGGACCGCCGGCCCCGACGACCGCCAGGGCCAGGGCCAGCAGGCCGAGGTACGTGTTCATCTCGTGATAGGGGTAGAAGCCGTCCATCCAGTCGGTGTCGCGGGCGCGGGTGCCGTACGCTTCGCGCAGGGCCACGGTGGGAAGCAGCTCGGGACTCCACGATCCGTACGTCAGCTCGTTATAAGAGAGCCCGCCGGCCCGGGGCGATCGGTCGAGCAGCTCCTTCGACGGCATCCACTGGACGGCCGAGAGCGCGACCCCCAGCGCGACCAGGCCGAACGTCCGGGCCAGCACCCCCCGGCGCTCGGACGAGGCGCCGGCGGTCGCGGCGCGGAACAGGCCGTAGGAGCCGAGAATCCCCGCGCAGAAAATGACGTCCTGCAAGTGCCCCGCGAAGACCTGGCAGGCGATGGCGATCGCCCCCAGCGCGACGCCCCGCCAGGCGCCCGACCGCCACGACCATTCCAGCGCCCAGACCGCGAACGGCACGCTGGCCAGTGCGTTGATCATGCTCGTATGCACGATGTGCGCCCAGGTGAAGCCGCCGACCCCGAACAGGGCCGCGCCGGTGAGCGCGCCGGACGGGCCGACGTGGCGGCGGAGCCAGCCGTACGTCCCCGCGCCGGCCAGCCAGATCGAGAGCACCGTGTCGAGGTTGAACGCCTTCCAGGTCTCCATCCACGGGTAGAACAGGTACTTGAGCGGATGGAGATAGCCCGCCTGGCTCTCGCTGAACAGCGGCATCCCGCAGTAGAGCCACGGGCACCATCGCGAGAACCGGCCCGCCTTCAACTCCTCGGCGAAGAAGGAGCGGTACGGATAATTGATCTCGGAGACGTCGAAGTAGAAGAACGCCCCGCGCAGGCTGACGGCGTCCCAGAAAATCCAGCAGACGGCGACGGTCCAGGCCAAAAGCGCGACCACGTCGCCCCAGCCCGGTCGAGGAGGCTGGAACCAGGAGGGCTCGTCTTCGCTCACCAGCTTCGGCCCCGATTCCAGGTCCGGTTCCAACTGCGTCTGCGCCACGAAACGACCTCGCGAAATGCGGACCTCGGCGGTTCAAGGGACGGGAGGACGCGCGGTCGGCCAGGTCGCGATCGTCGTCCCGCGGTCCCGGAACAGGACCCGGCCGCCGTCGCCGATCGCCCGACGGAGAAACCGCTGGTCCTCGGCCGAGGGGCGCGCGATCAACGTCTCAGGACGACCGCCGGGCAGGTCGTTCGACCACGCGGGGAACCGGTTCGGATAGATCGGATGAGGGACGCCTCGCCGCGGCGGACGACTCAGAAACGCCAGCCGGTAGGCGTCCCAGTAGCCCGCCGAGAAGGCGACGACCTCGGGATGCTCGTCCAGCCACCGCAGCGCGGGATCGTCGACCCCGCGGTGGA
>CALCIC010000954.1 GCA_937907405.1 uncultured Isosphaeraceae bacterium
GGGCAGGCCCGCCGAGAGGCCGAACAGATGGCTCCGGTGGATCACGGAATGCTTGCCGAATCCGAGCACGCCCAGGCTGGCCGTCGCGCCGGCGAGGCCCATCTTTCGACAACGCTCGATGATCGCCGTCGCCAGATTGCCCCCTCCCCAGACGTCGGAGCTGCCGAAGTAGACGGTGACCTTCTGAACGTATCCTTCAATCGACATATGAGGCTCTCCCCCCTTTGACTTTGACGTCGTGTGGCGATCCGCCGTCGACACGGCGAATGTTTCGCCGTGAGGCGCATGCCGGACGACCCGCACGGGCTCGACGGTGGCGAGGCCGTCCGCCGTCATCGGCGCCAGGGCGGCGAGCAGATCGTCGATCCGTTCGGGGGCGTCGACGATTTCGACGACGACCGGAATGTCGACGAACGTGTATTCGCTTTTGGCGTCGTGAAGTTGATGATGCGCGCCGAAGCTGAGGTCGACCAGGAAGACCGCCGCCCCCGCCATGGGCAAGCCGCGCGCCTCCTCGACCACGGCGCGGTACAACGCCTTGCCTCGCCAGTGACGGCTGGCGTTCAGGTAAAGGCAGAGCAGCGCCGCCTCGGTCGGGATCACGGCGGCTCCTTCGTCGGGGCGGATTCGACCGGCGACGGCCGTACCGCGAGGGGGGCTCGCTCGCTCGCCGGAATGACGACGTCGCGCGCCAGCGCCATCCCCGAGAACACTGCGAGCACGCCCACCACGATGCTGCCGAACATGTTGGCGAGCGCCAGATGACTCGCTCCACGATCCCACAAGACCGCCGATTCCAAGGCGTAGGTCGAGAACGTCGTGTAGCCGCCCAGGAACCCGGTCAGGATCATCAGCCGGACGTGCGGATGCGGCAGCCAGCGCGCCAGCGTCATGGTCAGAAACCCGATGGCGAACGACCCGGTGATGTTGATGGTGAACGTCGCCCAGGGGGAGGGCACCCACCGGGACATCCAGGCCCCAAGCCAGTACCGGGCGTTGACCCCCAGCACGCCGCCGATCGAGAGCGAGATCACCCGGGCCCAGACCTCCAACCTTCACCTCCTTCAGCGCGGGAGTTCCAGGAATTCGAGGCGCGAGGGGGTCGAGGGCGCGCGAAAGACGCGCTGGACGGCCTTCTGGAAGTCCGATTCCCTCGCGGTGTAGACGTCGATGAACGTCTGCGGGTTGCGGTCGACCAGTGGGAACCAGGTGCTCTGTATCTGAACCATCAACCGATGGCCGGAGCGGAACGTATGACCGACGTCGGGGAGGCTGAAATCGACGGCGGTCGGCTGATTGGGCGTGAACGGCTGGGGGGTGGCGAGACCGCCGCGGAACCGGCCGCGCATCACGTCGCCCCTGACCAACTGCTGGAAGCTCGCCAGGGGGGCGCCGCCGATCGCCTTGCCGGGGCGGTCGTCGGGGAAGACGTCGATCAACTTGACGATCCAGTCCGAATCCGTCCCCGAGGTCGAGACGACCAACC
>CALCIC010000955.1 GCA_937907405.1 uncultured Isosphaeraceae bacterium
GAGCGCCCCGGCGATCGGCGCGCCCGCATCGTCGGTGATTTTGCCGACCACCGTCAGGCCGCGCTCCAGGATGATCTTCGCCGTCGGCTCCTGGCCGGGCTCGATGCCGAAGCCGCTCCGAGGCAAGGGCCGGCGGTTCGGCTTGAAGTCCGGGTGGCTGATCTCCACGTGGACCTCGTTCATCGAGATCGGCACGCGGTCGAACCGCCACTTGCCCGAGGCGTCGGTTTCGACCTGCGCGCCGGCGCCCAACTGCCGGGTCTCACCCGGGCGCTTCTTGAATTCGATGCTCGGGCCGACCTTCACGCCCTCGACCGGCTTGCCGGCGTCGTCGACGACGATCCCCCCCACCGACCAGGCCGCCTCCAGTTCGGCCGTGAGGGAGGGAGGAATCGATACGACGTGATTCCTGGACCCCCAACCTCCCCAGTAGGGGCCGTAGCCCGGAATTTCGATGGCGACTTCGAAGGTCGCGGGCGCTGGAGGGCGCGCGACCACGAGTCGCCCCTCGGCGTCGGTCTTCACGAACGAGAGGTAAGCGGTCTCCCGCACGAAGGCGCCGCGGCGGACGTCCTTGGCGCTGATGCGCGGACTCGTCCGAATCTGGACCAGCGCCTCGGGCACGGGCCGGCCGTCCGGGCCCACGACGCGCAGTTCGAACAGATCGGCCTCTTTCGCGACGGCCTCCTTCGCGGGTTCTTGAGGATCGTCCGGTCGCGCTTCGTTGGAGGCGCGGAGATGCGGAACGGCGACGGCGGCGACGAGGACGAGCGCGGCGATCGAAACCGCGCCGGGGGTGGAGCGGATCGTCCGGTCGGCGTCGAGCAGGCGGTGGACGCGGCGGAGGCAGCAGGCGCGGGAGTTCAGGCCGAAGACCCCGAGCGCCCCTTCCAGGCCGCTCGGGCGCTGGTCGGCGGTTCGCAAGATCCGCACGAACGCCTCGCCGGACTCGACCGCCGACGCCTGGCCGCGCTCGAGCGCGAAGTCGTCGCAGCGGTATTCGCGGAGTTGATGGATCATCCGATTGGCGATCCAGACCGCCGGGTTGAAGAAATGGAGGATGGCGGCGAGTCGTTGCACCATGACGACGGCCAGGTCATGGCGGCGGATGTGGGCCAACTCATGGAGCAGGACCCATCGCAGTTGCTCGGGGCTGAGCGAGCCCGCGATCCCCTTCGGCACGATCAGCGTCGGCCGGAAGATTCCCCAGACTGATGGCGCGGCGACGTCGTCGCTTTCGACGATCCGGACCATCCGACGAACGCCGGCCCGCTCGCGCAGGTCGACGAAATCGACGGGCAGACGCGCCTCGTCGAGCGGTTCCAGCCGCCCGACGCGCCTCCCAAGCCGGGCCTGGGCCAAGGCGAACCGCGCCGAGAGCAGCAGGACGCCGATGAGCCAGGCGATCAGGGCCATCGCCGAAACCGAGAGCCTCGGCGTCTCGTCGACGGGTTGTGGCGCGGGGCCGGCGATCGGTCGTTCCACTCGCGGGGCGGGCGGCAGCGTCGGCTCGGTCGCCTCGACGGCCGGGGCCGGAGCGATCGCAAGATCAACGGATCGTCGTGATGCAAGGATTTGGACTTCTTGATCAGACGCGAACCCCGAGGCGACGACGGCCGAAGGGGTCCATCCGGCCACGGCGGCCGGGACCGTCAGGGCCACCGGCGCGAGCAGCTTGAGCGGGACCAGCAGGAAGAGGCAATAGCCGACCTGCGGCGCGACTCGGTCGCGGACCACCAGCCACGCCAGGCCGACCAGGGCCAGCAACGCGGCGGCGTCGAGCGAGGCGGCGACGATCCAGGCCGCCCACCGGGGGCCCGCGGAATTGGCGAAGGCGATCATCATGTTCAGCATTATCGATTCCTCCGAAATCTGCGTCGGATGTAAGCAGGTAGGCGTGCCGTCGCAAACGTCCTTCTCCCCCCGGGAGAGGGTGGCCGAAGGCCGGATGAGGGTCGCGGCGCTTCGAGGTGTACATGGCTGAGGTGCGTGCCTGCGAACCGACGTCCGTGATGAATCCGACGACCCTCACCCGGCCTTCGGCCACCCTCTCCCGGGGGGAGAGGGGATTGATCGCCGACATCCATGCGCATGCGATCTACGCTATTGATCACTCCGCTTCTTCAGCGACTTCTTCTTGGCGTCGATCAGCTTCTGGAGTGAGTCGAGGTCCTTCTCGGTCAGCGCCGCGCGCTCGATCATGTGGACCAGGAGCGGGCCGGACGCCTCCTCGACGGCGTTGGTCATCAGGGCGTCGGCGGCGGATTGGAGGGTCGAGAGCGCCGACCGGGTCGGCCGGTAGACGAAGCCGTTGCCCACCTTCGTCGTCGACACGTAGCCCTTCTCGACCAGCCGCTTGAGCAGCGTCTTGACCGTCGCCGACGTCCAGGCGTGCTGCTCGCCGGCGATCGTGTAGACCTCGCGCGCCATCCCCTTGCGCAGCTCCCAGACGATCTTCATGACCTTCCATTCCGCCCTGGACAATTCCTTCCGCTCGGCGGGACTCATCGATGGACCTCCGGATTCCTCGGTCGACGCGGCTCGTGGACGAAGAATTAAGGTGTAATCGGGTTGACTACAGATGTCAACGATGTTCCGCCGAAGTTCCGATTTTCAACGGGCGCTGGGTGGTTGCCGGCGGACGGTTCGGGGCGCAAAATGGCGATTGGAGCTTGCGATTTGCACGGCCGCGGCCTCGGACGACCGATCCTTCGTCCGGGGGAATGATCTTGATCTTGAAGACATGAGGCATCCATGAGCAACGACGCCAGCGCCCGGGGTCCGGTCAAGGTGAATCGTCGTCGGTTGCTGAGGTCCGCCGCGGCGATGGCGGCGGCGACCTCGCTGATGCCCCCCAACGTCCGGCGGGCGCTGACCGACACGGCGCCGGCGAAGGGGGCGTGGAGCGACATCAAGCACGTCGTGTTGTTGATGCAGGAGAACCGCTCGTTCGACCATTATTTCGGGTCGTTGGCGGGGGTTCGGGGGTTCGGCGATCCGAATGCGTTGACGTTGCCGGACGGCCGGTCGGTGTTCCATCAGCCCGACCCCGAGAACCCGAGCGGCTACCTGCTGCCGTTCCGTCTCGACACCCGGACCACCAGCGCCCAGAAGATCCCGTCGACCAGCCACGCGTGGAAGGTCCAGCACGACTCGTGGAACGGCGGCAAGATGGACAACTGGCTGCCGGCCCACCGCATGGCCGAGGGCGCCATCGCGCCTTACGTGATGGGCTACCACACCCGGGCCGACATCCCGTTCCACTACGCGCTGGCCGAGGCGTTCACGATTTGCGACGGCTACCATTGCTCGGTGATGGGGCCGACCTGGCCCAACCGGATGTACTGGATGACCGGCACGATCGACGCCGACGGCGAGGGGGGTGGCCCGCTGACCGACAACCATCCGGCCCACGGCGGGTTCCGCTGGACCACCTACGCCGAGCGGTTGCAGAAGGAGGGGGTGAGCTGGAAGGTCTACCAGCAGACCGACAATTACGGCTGCAACGTGCTCGAACGGTTCAAGACCTTCAAGGACGCCGACAAGAAGTCGGCGCTGTACAAGCGCGGGGTGGCCCGCGATCCCGAGGGGAAGTTCGAGCACGACGCGATCAACGACGAACTGCCGGCGGTGTCGTGGATCATCCCGACCAGCCGCCAGTCCGAGCACCCGGACTTCACCCCGGCGGCCGGCGCGGCGTTCATCGCCAGCAAGCTGAACGCGATCGCGGCGAACCCCGAGGTCTGGTCGAAGACGGTGTTCATCCTCAATTACGACGAGAACGACGGCATCTTCGACCACGTCGCGCCGCCGGTGCCCCCCCCGGGGACGCCGGGGGAGTTCGTGGACGGGTTGCCGATCGGCGGCGGGTTCCGGGTCCCCTGCATCGTGATCTCCCCCTGGACCGCCGGCGGCTGGGTGTGCAGCGAGCCGTTCGACCACACGTCGGTGCTCCAGTTCCTTGAGAAGTTCACCGGCGTGCCCGAGCCCAACATCAGCGAATGGCGCCGCCGGACCTTCGGCGACCTGACCGCCGCCTTCCGGTTCGACGTCGAACGGGCCGGGTTCCCGCGATTCCCCGACACCGTCAGCGCCCTGACGCGCTCGCTCTACGAGGCCGACAACCTCCCCAAGCCCAAGCTCCCCGGCGGCGACCAGGACCCCCCCGCCCAGGAGAGCGGCGACCGCAAGCCGGTTCCGCCCCGGAACGTTTGACCGGCGCGGGCCGCCCCGCGTCGTTTTCGGGTGTTTCAACTCGCGCCGCCCGAAGATTCGCATCAACGTGCGAATGTGCATGATTGATTTCGACGACGATTCACGTGGAATGATCAGAGGACTCGCCCTTGCCGACTGACTCGGCCTCGTCGCGCCTCCAGTTGCCGGCGCTGTTATTGCTGTTCATCGGCAGCGGCTGCGCGGCGATGATTTACGAGGTCGTCTGGCTCCAACTCTTGCAGTTGGTGATCGGCTCGACGGCCGTCTCCCTGGGGGTGCTGCTGGGGACGTTCATGGGGGGGATGGGGGCGGGGGGCTTGCTGCTGCCTCGCCTGGTCTCACCCCGGCGAGACCCGCTGCGGGTCTACGCGCTGCTTGAGCTGGGCGTCGGCGCGATCGGGCTGATGGTGCTGTTCGGCCTGCCGTCGGTCGAGCATGTTTACGTGCTTTACACCGGCCGAGGCGCGCCCGACGTCCTGCTCCGCGGGGTCGTGGCCGGGATTTGCCTGCTGCCCCCTACTCTGCTGATGGGGGCGACGCTGCCGGCGATCGCGCGACGGGTGAAGACCGACCCGGAAGGGGTGGCCTGGCTGGGCTTCTTCTACGGCGGCAACATCGCCGGCGCGGTGTTCGGCTGCCTGCTGGCCGGCTTTTATCTGCTCCGCGTCCATGACGCGGCCGTCGCGACCTACGCCGCCGTCGCCCTCAACGTGGTCGTGGCCCTGATCGCCCTGGCCCTGTCGACCCTGTCGACCCGATCGGGCGAACCCGAGCCGGCGGTCGACGCCGCCGCGATGGAAGCCGTCGAGCCGGTCGCCGGCGTCCGGGGGGTGTATCTGGCGATCGGCCTGTCGGGGGCGTCGGCCCTGGGCGCCGAGGTGGTCTGGACGCGTTTGCTTTCGTTGATGCTCGGCGGCACGGTGTACACGTTCTCGCTGATCCTGGCGGTCTTCTTGATCGGCCTGGGGATCGGCGGGAGCCTGGGGGCGATCCTGACGCTTCGGGCGCGATCGGCCAGGTCGGCGTTGGGGGTCTGCCAGTGGTTGCTGGTCGGGGCGATCGCCTGGACGGCCTTCATGATCGCGAATTCGCTGCCTTACTGGCCGATCCTGCCCGAGCTTTCGCCGAGCCCCTGGTACACGTTCCAGCTCGACTTCGCGCGCTGCCTGTGGGCGGTCTTGCCGCCGGCCTGCCTGTGGGGGGCGAGCTTCCCGCTGGCGCTCGCGGCGGTCGCGTCGCGGGGCCAGGACCCCGGCCGGTTGGTGGGGGGCGTGTACGCGGCCAACACGGTCGGCGCGCTCGTCGGCGCGTTGGCGTTCAGCTTGATCCTGGTCCCCGCCGTCGGCACGGCCGGCGCCGAGCGGCTGCTGATCGGCCTGGCGGCGGCGGCGGGGGCGTCGGCGCTGGCGTTCCAGGTCCGGCCGACGACCCTGGCGGTCCCGCTGGCGTTCGCCTGCGCGCTGGCCTGGAGCGTGTCGCCGTTGCCCTGGCCGGTCGCGGCGTTCGGCCGGCTGACGGTCTCCCTGCTGCCGCAGTCGGTCCCCGGCGTCGTCAAGGAAGTCCCCAGGGACGCCGACGACGAGAAGGTGTTTTGCACATACCTGGGCGAGGGGGCGAACGTCACGGTCGCCGTCACCGAGACGAGCGACGGCGTCCGGTACTTCCACGGCGCGGGCAAGGTCCAGGCGTCGAGCCGGCCGATCGACATGCGGCTTCAGCGGATGCTCGGCCACCTGCCGGCGCTGATCCATCCCGATCCCAGGTCGGTGCTGGTCGTCGCCTGCGGCGCGGGGGTCACCGCCGGCAGCTTCATCCCCCACCCGGAGGTCGAGCGGATCGTCATCTGCGACGTCGAGCCCCTGGTGCCGACCGTCGTGACCCCGATGTTCGGCCCCGAGAACTACCACGTGGCCGACGGCGTCGCCCGCCGGAACCCGGACGTCGTCGACGGCAAGGAGGTCAAGGTGGTCTACGACGACGGCCGCCACTTCCTCCGCACCACCCGCGAGACGTTCGACGTGATCACCTCAGACCCGATCGACCCCTGGGTCAAGGGATGCGCCGCGTTGAACACGATTGAGTATTATCAAATGTGCCGCGATCACCTGAATCCCGGGGGGATCTTCTGCCTTTGGTTCCCGCTTTACGAGAGCAACCTTGAGACGACCAAAAGCCTGATCGCCACGTTCTTCAAGGTCTTCCCGAACGGGATCTTGTGGAACAACGACCGCGAGGGGATCGGCTACGACGCCGTCCTCTTCGGCCAGGTCGAGCCGACGGTGATCGACGTCGACGCACTCCAGAACCGGCTGGATCGCCCCGACCATCAGCGCGTGAAGCAGTCGCTCCAGGACGTGGGCTTCGGCGAGGGCCGCGATTTCGGGCTGGAAGAAGGGGTCGACCTGCTCAATTCGTTCGCGGGCGAGGCGTCGGCGATGAGCGGGTGGACGCAAGGCGCCGAGATCAACACCGACCGCAACCTGCGGCTTCAGTACCTGGCCGGGATGTGGCTGAACTCCAGCCTCGACCCGCGCGTCATGGCCGGCGTCCGCGCCTGCTACCGCTTCCCCGACCAGATCTTCGTCGGCTCGCGGGAGCGGATCGACGTGTTGAAACAGCTCCGCAATCGGCCGACGCGGTTGCAGTGAGAGGGTCGAGGAGCTTCGAGACGTTTCGGGCGTTCAAGCGCTTGTGACGCGCGTGTCGGCCTTCGCACCCTGGGGCGTGGGGCGAATTCGGATCTCCACTTGCGCCTTGGCGAGGAGTTCCTCCGGGTCCTTCAGGCCCAGGTCGGCGAAGACGTTGCCGCTGGATTCCTCAATCGCGATCGGCTCGTCTTTCGGCTTCGGCTTGCCTTTGCTCATAATCCCCCTCCGCCGCCTTCAATCGCTTGCGGACGACGTCCATCTCCGGTTCCGGAGTCTTGACGCCCTTCTTGGATTTCTGGCTCATGAGGAGAAGGTGGTGGCGAAGGCTTGAAATACAAGCCCGAAGCGCAA
>CALCIC010000956.1 GCA_937907405.1 uncultured Isosphaeraceae bacterium
CTGGCTTTCGCGGAACATGTACAGATAGCCGCCGATCATCCAGCCCAGGATCGCGAACTGAAACGCCGCCGCCGCGATGATCAGCGTCGAGCCGCTCGGGTCGAAGCGAAATCCGAAGGAGGACTCGGATCGACGGGGGTTCGGAATCGGGTCGACGTCAGACATGGGCGACCTCCTTTCGATTCCGTCCTTGCCAGAACCGGGCCACGCCGAAGAGCGCGCCGCCGCAGAGGAAGAACATCAAGGCCGCGCCGAGCATTCCGCCGAGGTCGCCGAACAGGTCGATGTATCGGCAGACGGCCCAGGTCAAGAAATACAGCACGCCCGCCGTGAACGGCCGCCCTCGGTCCTCGCGGAGGCCGACCAGGATCAGCCAAAGCGCCAGGCCCAGCATCGCGACGTTGGCCGCGACGGTCGGCGCCAGCGGGGTCCCCACCATGGCGTTCCAGAAGCCCATCAGCGCCATCATGAGCACCAAGCCCAGCGGAACCCGCCGCCGCTCGTCGAGGAAGGCGTTGCCGACCCGCGCCGAAGCGAGCCCCGCGCGTCGACGTTCCAACTCGGCCGCCAGTACCACCATGCCCACCGCGGCCGCCGCCGCGACGGCCGTCTCGACGATCACCGCCGTCGAGGGGACCCGGTTCATCGCGTGCTCGTTGAAGTCGTAAAAACTCAGCAAGAGCAAGACGCCTCCCGTCAGCAGCACGCCGAAATAACGATGGGGGATCGCCAGGGCGCTGCGCGGGGGGTGGCATTCGGCGATCAGCAAGAGCAGGGCGCCCACCGAGCCGACCCAGAAGATCGGCGCGTCGTCGAGCCCCCAGGCCGTCGGCTGCACGAGCACCCACCAGCTCAACAGCATGACGTACAGCCCGACGCCCCCGGCCGACTTCCGCCGATACGCCCAGATCAACCCGGGCAAAGCCAGCAGAGGCACGCTGTAGGCCGGGTCGACGAGCCGTCTCGACGTCCCCCACCACCCCCCCATGATCCATCCGAGCGTCGAGAGCCCCGTGTAAACCGCCAGGATCGCGACCACCAGGGCGTGCAGCGGCAGGCTTTGCGAGGCAACCGCGAACGGCAGCGAGCCCACCGCCCACCACCAGAAGCCGGCGTTGCTCGCGACCGTGATGTTGAACGCCTGCGCGGTCTGCCAGATCGCCCCGCCGTAGAACAAGCATCCCAGAAAGAACAGAACGTCCGACGCCGTTCGGCGCCCCAGCCGAAACCGGAGGAACCAGCCCCCCGCATGCGAGGCCGCCGTCGCCAGGACGATGAGCCCGAGCTTCATCGCCGTCGACAGCGCCTGCCAGTTGAAGGCGACCAGCAGCAGCACGCCCAGACCCACGAGCAACGCCGCCAGACTTGTGATCACCGAGACCGCGCGGCCCCCCCGGCGGTCGGCGCGCTGCTCGGGGGTTCCGTAGAGTTCCAGGATGCGATCGACCTGGTCCTCGGTCAGCAATCCCAGCGCGGACCACGACTCCATCTCGGCGGCCAGCCAATCATGCTGGCCGTCGCTGATCTCTCTGATACCCATGTTCGGCCTGCCCTCGGGCCTCGTCATCTTGCGCGCGGGCGTCATCGCCACGCGACGATTCGCTCCGACACTCTACAACGTCCCATCAAGGACATGAAGGAATGTCGGCCGCGCGAGACACGAAATCGGCCCGAAGGCATGAAGCGGAGGCGACGCGGTCAGCCTTGAGCGTCGCCGTCCTCGTCGTCATGATGATGCTTGCCGTTCATCAACGTCGATGCAACGGCCGCCGGTACGGCTTGTTGGTTCGACTCGTTCTGCGGGCGTCGGTCGCCGTTGACGGCGCCGCGGTCGCGCAGCCGCGCCGGGTCGACCTCGCGAGCCCGTCGCTGGGTCTCGATCGCCTGGGCGAGTTGCTCCTGGGCTTCGGCGACGTAGGCGGCCCAATCGGTCGAGAAGTCCTGGCGGAACGCCTCGATATAGCCCGGCTCGTATTGCCGGGACAGCCACTTGAGCTGATGGAAGATCTTGTGCCCCAGGGCTTGCAGCTCCTCGGTGATCTCGGAATCGCGCTCGTGCACCGCCTGAAAATGGCGGAACCGACCGATCCAGACCTTCAGCCTCGCGTACTGCTCAACCTTGGCGAGGTGGGCGAACGCGTTGAGCCCGGCGTCGACCTCATGACCCAAAAGCTGAAGCTGGCCGCCGGGGAAGTGACTCTCGGCGTCCCAGAGCAGCCGATCCTCCTCGGCGAACTGTTCGACCAGATCCGGAATCAGCCGCTCCAGTTCGCGACGCAACTGGCGATACTGGTCCAGGGCCGGTCGCAGCTCGCGGCGCGCCTCGTCCAGCTCGCTCGACGCCTTCTCCAGGTTCGCCTTGGCCTCCCGCCGGGTGCGCTCGATCTCGGCCTGCGACGTGGCGATCAGGTCCTCGGCGTCGGCGTCGGACGGCAGGGTCGACTTGTACTGGGCCAGCTTCCGCACCAGGTCTTTGAGCGTCTGCTCGTCGGCGTCGGCCTGCTCGACCGCCCTCAGACTCGCCGGCCGGACCACGCGCATCCGCTCGAGCGCCTGGCGCGACCTCGACTCGGCTTCCCGAAACACGTCGGCCGCGTGCTGGGTCTCGGCCTCGATCTTCTTCGCTCGCGTCTTGGCTTCCGCCTGCCGAACGAGTTCGGCGAGTCTTTCCAACGATGGGGTCATAATCGGATTCTCTTCCACTTATTCATTTAGTAGGCGCCTCCGCGATGAACCGGACCGGACCTGTCCGTTCGGCTCAGCGAGTAGGCGTGCAGGTCCTAATTCAAACAACCACGCCGTCGGATCACGAAATGGAAAGCTCGGATCGCGTCATTTCACATCGAGCAAGACATTCTATCGGCCGCGCCGGCGCTTCGTCCTTTCAGCACCCGCCGGAGACCGAGCGAAACAAGCGGGAGACCCAATTCGCGACCGTGTTCAACCAGCAAGTACCCAGCCGGCGTCAAGCGACCACGATTCCATCGCGTCGTCGATGCATGGACGCCCAGGGATGTCTCAGAAACGCCGGCTTCCCACTGAACATCATACACGCGAGATCCTGAAAAATAAATAATCTTTCGGTCCTTCCTCGATTGCTGGGAATCGACCGCGGATCGGGGATCAAGCCGGCGGTCGACAGGACCGCGCCATCCGCTCGGCGCGGATTTCCTGGGCTTTGAGGGCCGTATAAGCGACGCGGAGCAGCGACCGGTCGAACGCGGGAGGGTCCGGCCGGCGGTGGAGGAGGTCGCCGAGGACGTGGTCGGCCTCGGTTCGGCCGCCGCGTTCGAGATCGTTCAGCATGGACGCGGTGAGAGGGGAGTCCGGCGCGGTCAGCCGGGCGCGGCCCGATTCCAGGGCCGAGGCCCGGGGGGTGCGGCCGTTGGCCTCGGCGATGGACCGGCATTCGTCCAGAAGCGCGTCGGCCAGGTCGGCGCCTCCCGCCGCCGCGACGTCGCCGATCGACGCCCGCATCAGGCAGGTGATCCCGGCCAGGGTCGCCAGGAAGACCCATTTCTCCCACATTTCGAGCATCACATCGTCGCTCGCCCGCGATTCGAATTTCGAGCCGGCGAAGGCCCGAGCAATCGCCTCGACACGGTTCGTCTGCGACGGAACGCGCGCTCCGAACGCCAGCCGGTGGACGTCGCTGAGATGGGCGATCCGGCCGTCGTCGTCGATCTTCGACGAGATCAGGCAGAGGCCGCCCAGCACCCGATCCGCGCCGAACCGGGCGTCGAGGACGTCGAGATGCCGCAACCCGTTGAGCAGCGGCACGACGACGGTTTCGGGCCCGACCGCCGGGGCGAAATCGCCGATCGCTCCTTCCAGGTCGTACGACTTGCAACTGACGAGCACGACGTCGAACGGTTCTCCGATCGCGTCGGTCGTGATGGTCGGGGGGGACGGCCGATCGTAATCGCCATGCTCGCTGCGGATCGCCAGCCCCGTTTCCGCCAGCCGCGCGGCCCGCGACGGTCGGACAAGGAACGTCACGTCCCGCGCCGCCTCCAACAGCCGACCGCCGAAATACCCGCCGACCGCGCCGGCGCCCACGACCAGGATTCGCATGCTTCAGCCTCCCAGGGCTCCGAGACGCCCTCGCCCCCATTCGCGGAGACGCCCAGCCCGTTCGCCGCAGTCCCGGGCGCCGGCGTCAGTCCAGCGTTCGATCCGGATCGTCTCGCCGTCGAACCCCCAGAGCTCAGGAATTCGGAGCGCGGCGTAGATCGCGGGGGATTCGAGGCCGCGCTCCACGTCGCGACGCCTCCAGTCGGAAGCCTCTCCTTGCATCGTCGCCGACATGAAGGACGAACCTCGCTGAATCAAGGCGGGCCTGGATGGGCCGCGGCCACGAACGCACGCACGCACGCTTGAGCGATCTTGATTCGACTTTCGAGAGTCGATGAATGAGCCGCCCCAGCCTACCCCATTCCGGGGCGAAACGACAGTCAGGAGAATGGCGACGACGGCGACGCCCGGGGTTCTCATTCGGCTCGCCTCTCGCTACGCTGGCCGTCGGGCGGCCGACCCAGGGCCGGCGAACGAGCGTGCCGGGAGGATTTCGGATGGGCGTTGAACAACATGCGACGATCGAACCCGTCATCGTCCCCTTCGCCCCCTGTTCGCAGGCGTTCAAGCAGGATCCGTTCCCGACGCTCGCGGCGCTACGCGCGCAGGGGCCGCTGATCCGCGTCCGCTTGCCGCTGCTCGGCAAGGTCTGGATGGCGACGACCTATAACGCTGTGAACGATCTCTTGCGCGATCACCGTCGGTTCCTCAACAACCCGGCCGGCGCCGGCAAGGGGGCGACGCCGCTGATCATGCGATGGGCGACGCGTGTGTTTCCGGCGTTGACGACGCACATGCTGCTCCGCGACGAGCCCGACCACCGCCGGCTTCGCGGCCTCGTCGAGCGGGCGTTCCTGCGGCAGAGCGTCGACGCCTTGCGGCCGAGACTCGAAACGCTCGCCGACTCGATGCTCGACCGACTGGCCGACCAAGCCCGCCGCGCGCCCGGGGGCGTCGATCTGCTCGAACACTTCGCCCGTCCCTTCCCGCTCGCGGTGATCTGCGAGTTGCTCGGCCTGCCTCCCGAAGATCGTCCCAGGTTCACCCGATGGGCCTCGCGAGTCAGCACGGCCGGCTCGCTCGGAGGCTTTCTCCTGGCCATTCCGGGCTTGAACAAGCTGATGAAGTACCTCCGCGCGGAGATCGAACGTCAGACCGCGCGCCCTCGCGACGGCCTGCTCGCCGCGCTCATCCAGGCGGAAGAGGCCGGCGACCGCCTGTCCGAGGACGAACTGCTGGCGATGATCTTCCTGCTGCTGCTGGCTGGGCACGAGACGACGCTCCACCAGATCGCCGGCAGCGTGCTGGCGCTGCTCGACCACCCCGACCAACTCCGCGCGTTGACCGCCGACTGGGGCCTGGCCGAGTCCGCCGTGCAAGAATTGCTCCGCCACGTCTCGTTCGCCCAGATTTCGAAGCCCCGGTTCGCCCGCGAGGCCCTGGAATTCCAGGGCCGGGCGATCGGCCGCGGCCAGATGCTCATCGCCTGCCTGGCCTCGGCCAACAGCGACCCCGAGCGGTTCGAGGCGCCGAGCCGACTCGATCTCCGACGCGACCCCAACCGGCACGTCGCCTTCGGCGCGGGCGTCCACGCCTGCCTCGGCGCGAAGCTCGCCCGCGCCGAGATCGAGATCGCCCTGGAGCGGCTGTTCACCCGCTTCCCCGCCCTTCAGCTCGCCGCGCCTCGATCTCAGATCCAATACACCAAACGCATGGGTTCCCGCGGCCTCGTCGCCCTGCCGATCCAGTTGTAAAGCCCGCGCCCCGGACGTAAGCCCGGTCACGTCAGCGACTTGAAGAATCCTTCGAAAACCCGGACGAGACTTGTCGATTTCCCCGGTCCTCGTTCGACGTGAAGGTGGAGGCGATGGTCGAACCGAACGAATCCGAGAAGGAGTCACGACGATGCGTTTCATGATGCTGATGATCCCCAAGGGGTACGAGTCGGCCGAGCCGGGGGCGATGCCCACCGCCGAGGCGGTCGCGGCGATGATGAAGTACAACGAGTCGCTCCAGAAGGCCGGCGTCTTGCTGGCGCTCGACGGCCTGCATCCGCCTTCGATGGGGGCGCGGGTGACGTTCGAGGGGGGCAAGCCCAAGGTGACCGACGGGCCGTTCAGCGAGGCGAAGGAGGTCCTCGGCGGCTACTGGATGATCCAGGTGAAGTCGAAGGAAGAGGCCGTCGAGTGGGCCTCGCGATGCCCGGCGTCGGGTAACGAAGTCATCGAGGTCCGCCAGGTTCAGGAGTTCGCCGACTTCCCCGCCGACGTCCAGGAAGCCGCCGCCGGGTTCCCGGAGATGCAGGCGAGGCGGAACCGCGCCGGCTGACGAGCGGGCGATGAGTTCTGAATTCCAGTCGATCCAACACGATCCAACAATCTCATTCAATGGAGCAATCTCAATGCGAATCATGGGACTACTCAAGGCCGACGAGCACTCCGAGGCCGGCGCACCGCCCAGCATGGAGCTGATGGAGCGGATGGGGAGGTTCGTCGAGGAGATCACCAGGGCCGGCGTGATGCTCGGCAGCGACGGGCTCAAGCCGACTTCGGCGGGGAAGCGCGTCCGGCTGGCCGACGGCAAGGTCACCGTGACCGACGGACCGTTCACCGAGTCGAAGGAGCTGATCGCCTCGTACGCCCTGTTCCAGGTCGAGACGATGGAAGAGGCGGTCAAATGGACCACCCGGTTCCTGGAAGTCCTGGGGGGGGGCCAATGCGAGCTCCGGCCGCTGTTCGAGGCGTCGGACTTCTCGCCCGAGTCGTTCCCCCCCGAGGCGGCGGCCCGCGAGGAAGCGACGCGCAAGGAGATGGCGCGGAACGCCCTCAAATAGCGGCTCTGGGCGTCGCCTCGCGTGCGGGAGTCGAATTGGTATAATCGGCCGCCATGACGGCTCCCCACATCCATCGCGCGATCGACGCGGTCTGGAGAATCGAATCGGCCCGGCTGATCGCCGGCCTCGCGCGGATCGTGCGCGACGTCGGCGCGGCCGAGGATCTCGCCCAGGACGCCCTCCTCGCCGCGCTCCAGCAATGGCCCGAGTCGGGCGTCCCGAACAACCCGGGCGCCTGGCTCATGGCCGTCGCCAAGAATCGGGCGGTCGACCACGTGCGGCGGAACCGGCTGATCGATCGTAAACATGAAGATATCGGCCGCACTCTGACATCCGCAAATCATGACGCCCCTGTGGATCTCGACGACGACGTCGGAGACGACCTGCTGCGGCTGATCTTCACCGTCTGCCATCCCATCCTTTCGACCGAGGCGCGGGCGGCGCTTGCGCTTCGGCTGCTCTGCGGGTTGACGACCGACGAGATCGCCCGGGCGTTCCTCGTCTCGGAGCCGACCGTCGCTCAGCGGATCGTCCGGGCCAAGCGGACCCTCGCGGAGAAGTCGATTCCCTTCGAGGTCCCACGGGGCGAGGATCGGAGCGGCAGGCTGGCCTCGGTCCTGGAGGTCGTCTACCTGGTCTTCAACGAGGGCTACACGGCCACCGCCGGTGACGACTGGACGCGCCCGACGCTCTGCGAGGAGGCCCTGCGGCTGGGGAGAATCCTGGCTGAGCTGACCCCGGACGAACCCGAGGTCCACGGCCTGGTCGCGCTCATGGAGATCCAGTCGTCGCGGTCGAGGGCCCGCGTGGGGCCGTCGGGCGAGCCCGTCCTGCTGCTCGATCAGGACCGCTCGCGGTGGGACCACCTCCTCATCCGTCGCGGGCTCGCGGCCCTCGATCGGGCCTCGAAGATCGGGGGTCTCGGATCGTACGCCCTCCAGGCGGCAATCGCCGCGTGCCACGCCCGGGCGGTCGTCCCCGAGGCCACCGACTGGGCCGAGATCGCCCGGCTTTACGCCGAGTTGGCCCGGGTCGCCCCGTCGCCCGTGGTCGAGCTCAACCGCGCGGTGGCGGTCGCGATGGCCTTCGGGCCGCAAGCCGGACTCGACCTCGTCGACGCCCTGGGCGACGTGCCGGCGCTGCGAGACTACCACCTGCTGCCGACCGTCCGGGGCGACTTCCTCGCCAGGCTCGGCCGCAAGGACGAGGCCCGCCTGGAGTTCTCGCGGGCCGCCGATCTTACCCGCAACGCCCGCGAGCGGGCGCTGCTGCTGGATCGAGCCCGGGACTGCCGCTCCTCCTAGAGCGGTTTCCTGATGGGTTGCGCGGTTCGCCCTGTGGAGTGCGGGAGCTTGCTCCCGCGCGTAATGCGTGTTGGAAGCGGCGGCAAGCCGCCGCACTCCACGACCCGTGGGACCGACGTCTTGGATTGCAAGACATGCTTCATTTCGGACTCAGACCATTCTTGTAGGCGAGCCGAAAGCAAACCGCTCTAGCTAGCCGCCGGCCATCGCGCCGACGATCAGGAACGGCTCGTCTCCCAGGGCGACCGCGTCGGGCAGGGGGGCGTCGGGCGGGTCGTGCGACAGGTCCTCCTGGCATGCATAAAATCTCACGAATGCCCTTCGTCGATGCGTGACGTGGTCCCGGATCGTCCCTCGGAGGACCGGGTGGACGGCCTCGAGCGCGTTCAGGACGGCGGCCTGGGTGACCGGCCCCTCGACGTCCAGCGCCACCTCGCCGGAGACGCGCGCAAGCGTTTTCAGATGAGTCGGCAACGCCACGCGGATCATCACAGCGTCTGGACCTCCACGGAGAGGACGGCGGGGAGGTCGCGGACGATCGGCGCCCAGTCGTCGCCGGAATTCGACGACCCGTAGACCTGGCCGCCGGTGGTGCCGAAGTACACGCCGCAAGAATCGAGCGCGTCGACGGCCATGGCGTTGCGCAGCACGTTCACGTAGCAGTCGCTCTGGGGCAGCCCCTTGGTCAGCGGCTCCCAGTGCTCGCCACCGGTCCGGCTCCGGTAGACGCGGAGCTTGCCTTCCGGGGGGAAGTGCTCGGAGTCGCTCTTGATCGGCACGACGTAGATCGTCTCGGGCTCATGGGCGTGGACGTCGATCGGAAAGCCGAAGTCGGTCGGCAGGTCGCCGGAGATCTCGCGCCACGAGTCCCCGCCGTCGTCGCTCCGCATCACGTCCCAGTGCTTCTGCATGAACAGCACGTCGGGGCGCGACGGATGCATCGCCATCCGGTGGACGCAGTGGCCCACCTCGGCGTTCGGGTCGGGGATGTACAGCGAACTGAGCCCCCGGTTGATCGGCCGCCACGACTTGCCGCCGTCGTCGGTCCGGAACGCCCCGGCGGCCGAGATCGCGATGAACATCCGGTCGGGGTTCGTCGGGTCGACCAGGATCGTGTGCAGGCACATCCCCCCCGCGCCGGGCGCCCACGA
>CALCIC010000957.1 GCA_937907405.1 uncultured Isosphaeraceae bacterium
GCCGGCCTGCATCGCCCAGATCGCGGCGAGCGCGCGCCAGTGGTTGGGGGCGGCGATCGAGACGGTGTCCACGTCCTTGTCGTCGAGGATCGCGCGCAGGTCCTTGACGGCCTTGGGCCGGCGGCCTTGGGTCTTCTCGACCTTGTCGGCCAATTCTTCGACGAGTTGCGCGTCGGGGTCGCAGACGTAGGCGATCTCGACCCCCGGCAGCTTGCCGAAATCGGCGACGTGAACGCGCCCGCGAATCCGGCAACCGATCACCGCGTGGCGGATCGTCTCATTGGCGGAGGCGCGCTTCGCCTCCCGAGCGTGAACCCGCGGAACGCTGGCGCCCGCGGCCGCGGCGACCGCCGTCGCGATCATCGACTCTTCAAAAAACTGCCGTCGCGTGGTGCGCTTCATGATGGTCCTTCTCCTCGCAAGTCTGAGCCTTGAGGGCGCCCCTGTGTCGGTCGGCGCCTCGTCCTTCGTAGAGTTTCCCCCATTCCGCGACGAATTCCCACAGGTCGGTCCTTGAATTCGCATCCGCCCGGCGTCGGGCCCGCCATGGGTTTGAGGCGCGGCGGCGGGCCCGTGTGAAGCCCAGACCCCCGTTGCTCCCAATTAACCACGTCGCGCTCCCTTTTCGCCACGAAACGTCGGATTCTCGCCATCGTCACGAATGCAATGATGAATTTAATCACGTCGTTTTGCATGCTGATGATGCTTCGAATCAAGATCTACCCGTGCATGTCATTGCACAACCACGCCAGGGAAGCGTGTTCAAGATCCGAAGCCCGCGTCACGCCCCCCGACGCGAAACGAGACAGAGGAGCATCTCCAAACATGCGATACTTGACGTGGCGGCTGGCGATGACGGCGGCGGCCCTTGCCCTGCTGACGCATCCCTCGGCGTTCGGCGACACGATCGTGGCGCCGAACGGCAACACGAACACTTCCGGCAACGGCGCGCAGTACGGCATCTTCGACTCGGGCGCCGTGACCTTCCAGTACGCTTACAACGCGTCCCAGTTCGCGGGGATCTCGAGTGGAAGCGTTCTCACCGGGATCGGCTTTCGGCTTCCCGCCAACATGGATACGTTTGCGCCGGCGCTGAACTTCTCGCAGTACAGCATCTCGGTGGGCACGGCGACCGTCCCGGTCGAATCGCTCTCCACCAACTTCGCCGCCAACGTGTCGGCCGACGACGCCGTGGTGCTCTCCGGCCCGTTGACCATCCCCGGCGGCTCATTGGTCGGCGGCTCGGACCCGAACCAGTTCTACGAGCTCGTCTTCGGCGCCCCGTTCGTCTACCACGGAGGCGCGCTCGTCGTCACGATCCGACATAACGCCTCGACCACGACCTCCCCGCCGCCCGTGGATGGGAACCTGATCGGGACCGGGACGACCACGCTGCCGCTTACGCTGGTCAACTCGGTGGCGGCTTTCGGTTCGAACACGGCGACGATCGGGGAAGCGGGCTATTTCAACGTGCCGATCACGAAATTCTATTTCCAGCCGTCCGACGGCGTCGTCCCCGAGCCCGCCTCCATCGTCTCGTCCGGCGCCGCGATCGCGATGATGGTCGTCAGCTTCGGCTTGCGTCGTCGCCGGCGCCACGCGGCCTGAGCACCCGCCCGGCGAGTTCCTGACAGCCGGCTGATGGGAGGCGCGGGGTCGATTCGCCGACTCCCCGCCTCCCGGATTCAGGATCTCGAGCTCTCCAACGCGCCGCGCTAGTGAGCGGCCTTCCCGGGGGTCTTCCATTTCGGCTCCCAGTCGGGCGAGGGGCTGCGGGCGGTTGAGAGGAAGCGGCCGATGCGAGCGGCGATCTCGGGGCGTCGCTCGGCGACGTCGTCGGTCTCGGCGGGGTCGGACTGCTGGTCGTAGAGCGCGACGGGGGCGTTCGGGCCGCCGACGCGGACGCCCTTCCAGCGGCCCTGGTAAAGCGCCGCCTGTTTGAATCCCCCTTCGTGGAACTCCCAGTAGAGGAACTCGTGCTCCTTCTGCGCGGAGGGCTTGCCCAGAAGGGTCGGCGCGAAGCTGATCGAGTCGCCGTCGGCGGGCGCCTTCGCGCCGGCGAGTTCGGCGGCCGTGGCCATCCAGTCGCCGAAGTAGGCGACGTGGTTCGAGACCCCGCCGGGGGCGATCGTTCCGGGCCGCCAGGCGATCATCGGCACCCGGATTCCGCCGTCGGTCAGGCTCCGCTTGATCCCCCGGAACGGCCCCGACGGCTTGAACCGCGCGAGATCGTGGTTGCTCTCGTTATGCGGGCCGTTGTCGCTGGTGAAGATCACCAGCGTCTTCTCGGCGAGGCCCTGCTCGCGGAGCGCGTCGAGCAGGCGGCCGACGTAGCCGTCGAGCCGAGTGATCATGGCCGCGTGCCCCTTGTCCGGCCCTGGCCAGTCCTTGTCGGCGTAGGGGCCGAGGTCGGGGACCTCGGCGCCGTTCTTCAAGGCCCGCGTCCGCTCATTGTTGGCGTGGGGGACGACCATGCTCCAGTAGAGGAAGAACGGCCGCGCCTTGTTCTCGGCGACGAACTTGACCGCCGCGTCGGCGAACAGGTCGTCGGCGTACTCGACCGCCTCGGTCGCGTACCCGCCGCCGTTCCCGCCGACGGGCGTCACCTTGTTCCGCAGCGCGACCTTCTCCTCGTTCCTCCAGAGGAAGTCGGGGAAATGGTTGTGCGCGTGGACCTGGTTGAGATAGCCGAAGAACTCGTCGAACCCGTGCCTGCGCGGCAGGCCGGTCGCCGCCGGTCCCACGTCGCCCAACCCCCACTTGCCGACCAGGGCGGTTCGATAACCGGCCTGGTGGAGGACGTCGGCGACCGTCGTATCGCCGTCGCGGAGGGCCTGCGCGGTCGGATTGTTCGGGCCGGCGTTGCCGCGGACCCGAGTATGACCGTGATGCTTGCCGGTCATCAGGACGCTCCGCGACGGCGCGCAGACGGTCGCGCCGGCGTAGAAGTGGGTGAACCGGAGACCCTCGCGGGCCATCCGGTCGAGGTTGGGCGTGGCGATCACCCGCTGGCCGTAACACCCGACCTCGCCGTACCCCATGTCGTCGGCCATGATCCAGATCAGGTTGGGACGATCCTCCGCCGTCGCCGGCGAGGCGGCCAGGCCGAGGATCACGACCGCGAGCAGGGGCAGTCTGGTCTTCATCGGACGCTTCCGGTGGATCGAGGTCGGGAAAAATCAATGGGTCGGCAGCGCAGGGAGGGGCGACGCCCTCGCCGAGCCGCCCGCAAAAAAAATTCGTGCTACTGGGACGGATACTTACTTCGCGTGGCCGTGCTCGGGATCGGCCGATTCGTAGTGGGCCTTGAGGAGGTCGTCGCCGAAGTCGTCCTCGAAGTCGCGCCAGACGCTGTGGACGTGGTTGGCGTTGTTCTGGGTGTTGTCGTACTCGATGAGGAAGGTCGGGCCCTGGATGCGGTAGTAGTGGGGCTCGCCGAGGTCGAGGCCGCCGGCCCAGGCGAAGCCGATCTTGTCGGGGCCCGCCTTGAGGATCTTGCCCAGGTCGTCGGCGGCCAGTTCAGGCCGGAGCCGCTCGGCGTAGAGGACGATGATCGAGTTGAGCAGCTCTTTCTGCTCGGCGTTGAGGTCCGGCATCATGACCCCGACCGGCTTGATCGGCGAGGCCTTGCGGATGACCATGCTGAGGACGTCCTTGGGCGCGACCATCTCGTACAGGGCGTTCCGCCGTTGGTTCGCGTCGAGCGACTTGACGAGCTTCCGCGCCAGGTCCTCTTCGTCGCCCAGCACGCGGAGCCCCTCGCGCGGGCCGGAACGGACCTCGGCGGGGTTGGTGCCCATGAACGTCGGGCCGCCGGCCACCCCCTTGTCGCCGACGATGGTGAAGTTCAACGACAGGTGATGGCCCTCGAACCGCCAGCCCCAGGGCGTCTTGGAGCCGGGCGCTTCCGGGTTGCCGAAGATGTTGAAGAAATAAAGCTCGGGGTCGCGAACCGGGCCCTTGCCTTGCTCGATCTCCTTGAGGATCGCCTCCAGGCTGGTGATCGTCTGGGCCTTGGCGTAGCCCGACTGGCTCAGGCCGCTGGCGAGCAGGACGTTGGCGAGCGCCCGCTGCTCGGGGGCCATCTCCTTCAAGGACAGCCCCTTGCGAGCCCGGGGGATGAAGTGCCAGTCGTATCGGAGCGCGTCGCTGAAGTCGAAGCCGATCTTGGTCTTCTGCTCGGGGCTGAGCGACGCCCAGAGGTTCCTGGCCGCGGTCGCCATCTCGCGCGCGGCCTTCGCGGCCGGCTTCTCGTGGGTGTGCGCCCCGGGGCCGTCGTGGGCCGGGGCCGGCGTCGGAAGAGCGTAAATCGCCGCGACCGCGACTGCGAGTAGGAGCCTTCGAGCGCGTGGCATGACGGATGTTCCCGTAAAGGAGGAGGGTTGGCTGGGGAATGTCTCCGCCGCCCATGATAACAGCCCGGCGCGCGATGTCATCCCACCGGCGGTCGAGGCGCTCGGCGCAACCATCATGACGACCCGTGACGCTCTCCCCAGGCGTGCATCGCCATGAGCACGGGGCGGAGTTCCTTCCCCTTGGCGGTGATCGAGTATTCGACCATCGGCGGGATCTGCTGGTGGACCTTCCGCGCGAGCACGCCGTCGGCCTCAAGCTCGCGGAGCTGCTTCGTGAGCGTGCGCGCGGAGATCCCCTTCAACGCCCGACTCAGCTCGCCGAACCGCATCGACCCGTCGAAAAGATGATGCAGCACGAGCACCTTCCATCGACCCCCGACGACGCGCAACGTCGCCTCGACCGGGCAACACACCTGCTTGGTCGCGGGATCGCTTTTCCGTCCGGCCATCACCCCTCCCGTACTATCCTCGGAGACACCTGGTAACCAAAGCGCCCATACTTGAGTTTCGCGCGGACCGGGCGTATGAATCAAGGGACGTGAATCCAGTCGCTGTTCGTTATCGAGAGGATGATGCATGCCGGAATTCAACAAGTGGATGATCGACCCGAACGACGCCGTGATGTTGCTGATCGACCACCAGAGCGGGCTGTTCCAACTGGTCAGGGACGTCGACCAGCCGACGCTCCGCGCCCACGCGACGGCGCTTGCGAAGGTGGCCCGGCTGGCGAAGATCCCGACCTTCACCACGGCCTCGGTCCCCGACGGGCCGAACGGGCCGCTCATCCCGGAGATCCACGAGAGCAATCCCGACGCGGTGTACATCCCGCGAACCGGGCAGATCAACGCCTGGGACAATCCCGCGTGGGTCGAGGCGATCGAGAAGACGAAGCGGAAGACGCTGATCATCGCCGGGACGCTCACCAGCGTCTGCATGGCGTTCCCCACGCTCAGCGCGCTCGTGGCCGGCTACAAGGTGTTCTGCGTCGTGGACGCCTCGGGCAACTGGTCGAAGATGGCGACCGATTTGACCATCGCCCGCGTCGCCCAGGCCGGCGCCGTCCCGATCGACACCTTCGCGGTGCTGGGCGAATTGATGAGCACCTGGAATCGACCCGACGCGATGGAGTTCGCCCAGGTCATGGTCGATCACGTCGTCCCCCCGTTCCGCGCCTTGATCGAGAGCTACGACAAAGCGCAAAGCGTGCAGAAGGACGGGCGGGAAACCCAGCTCGACCGCTTCGAGTCCGGCCGGACGAAGAAATGACCGCGACGCGGGTGACGAACGTTCATGAGAGTCGCAAGGAAGGGGTGCGTCATGGCGGAAAAGAAGGTGCTGGAAGTGCGACGCGACGTCGCGCCCCACTGGGTGGGGGACGGGTTCCCGGTGCGGAGTTTCTTCACTTATCAGGAGGCTCCCGAGACGCTGAGCCCGTTCCTCATGCTGGACTACGCCGGCCCCACGGAGTTCAGCCCTTCTCAGCAACGGCGAGGGGTCGACGTCCATCCCCACAAGGGCTTTGAGACGGTCACCATTGTTTATCAGGGCGAGCTGGAACACCGAGACTCGGGGGGCAACCAGGGAGCGATCGGCCCGGGGGACGTCCAGTGGATGACCGCCGGATCGGGCGTGGTCCATGAGGAGTATCACAGCGAGGCGTTCACCCGCCGCGGCGGCGTGCTGGAGATCGTCCAGCTCTGGGTGAACCTCCCCGCCGCCGCCAAGAAGGAGCCGCCCCGTTATCAGGAGATTCTTGGTCGCGACGTTCCGGTCGCCCGATTGGAAGACGAGGCGGGGACCGCGCGGATCATCGCCGGGGAGTATCGCGGGGTCAAGGGGCCGGCGCGAACCGTTACGCCGGTCGACCTGTGGGACCTCCGGCTCGCGGCCGGCCGTTCGACGAGGCTGAATTCGCCCGAGGGCCACGCGGCCATTCTCCTCGTGCGGAAGGGCGCGGTCACGATCAACGGCTCGACCTCCGCGCGGGGGGTCGCGCTGGTGGTCTGCGACCGCGCCGGCGACGGCCTCGACGTCGCCTGCGACGAGGACGCGACGGTCCTCTTCCTCGGCGGCGCGCTGATCGACGAACCGGTGGTCGGACACGGGCCGTTCGTGATGAACACGAGCGAGGAGATCCGTCAGGCGATCGTCGATTACCGGAGCGGCCGAATGGGCGCGCTGTAACGATCCGCGAGAGAGAACTGGACGGAGTCGAAGCTTCCGACCGCCGACGGGGACGGCCGCGGCGGCGGCCCGGATCGCCAGGAGGATTGCCAGGCGACTGGCGATCGAGCGTAATCCGGGGTATAGTGATGATTGTTTAACCGCCGCCCGAGTCCGGCCCGCGGGTCGTTCCACGTTCGACGGCCGCGATCATCAACCTCGGGGCCCGCCCATGCCTCGCTCACTCGTCGTTTTCGCGACCTTCCTCCTGCTCGCGCCCGGTTGGGGGGGCTCGGCTTCAAGAGCCGACGCCGACGACCTGGATTTTTTCGAGAAGAAGATCCGGCCGGTGCTGGTCGAGCAGTGCTATTCCTGCCATTCGGCTGAGTCCGCGACCCGCAAGAAGCTCCGAGGGGGTCTGAAGCTGGACAGCCGCGAGGGGCTGCTTCGGGGGGGCGACAGCGGGCCGGCCGTCGAGCCGGGCAAGCCCGACGAGAGTCCGCTCATCACGGCGCTCCGCCACGAGGACGGAATGGAGATGCCCCCCAAGGGCAAGCTCCCCGACGCGGTCATCGCCGACTTCGTCGCGTGGGTCGAGCGGGGCGCGGTCGATCCGCGCTCCGAACCGAAGCAGGCCGACAAGAAAGCCGAGGACGCCTCGTCGGCCGGTCGCGACCACTGGGCGTATCAGCCGCCGGTCGACGCGGCGCCGCCCGTCGTTCGCGACGCCTCGTGGCCCGCCGGGGCGATCGATCGGTTCCTGCTCGCGCGACTGGAGGCGGCCGGCCTGCAACCGGCCGCGGAAGCCGACCGCGGGACGCTGATCCGCCGCCTTGCGTTCGACCTCGACGGCCTGCCGCCGACCGTCGAGGAGATCGACGCGTTCGTCCACGACCCGTCGCCGGACGCCTATGAGCGGCTGGTCGACCGCCTGCTCGCCTCGCCCCGGTTCGGCGAGCGGTGGGGTCGGCACTGGTTGGACGTGGCCCGGTTCGGCGAATCGCTGACGCTCCGCGGCCTGGTTTTCCAGGAGGCTTGGCGCTACCGCGATTACGTCATCGACGCCTTCAACGCCGACCTGCCGTTCGACCAGTTCGTCCGGGAGCAGATCGCCGGCGACCTGCTCCCGGACGAGGACCTGGAAACCCAGCGGCGGCGGAAGGTCGCCGTCACGTTCCTGCTGATGGGCAACACGAACCTTGAAGAGCAGGACAAGGCGCAGCTTGAGATGGACTTCGTGGACGAGCAGATCGACGTGATCAGCAAGGCGGTCCTGGCCCAGACGATCGCCTGCGCGCGGTGCCACGACCACAAGTTCGACCCGATCCCGACCGCCGACTACTACGCGTTGGCCGCCATCCTCCACAACGTCAAGACGATCGAGCACGCCAACGTCTCGAAGTGGATCGAGGCCCCTCTGCCGATGTCGCCGGAACGCGAGGCCGCCGTCGCCGCGCAGGACGCGAAGCTCGCCGCGCTCTCGGCCCGCGTCAAGACCGAGCGCGCCCGACTCGCAGCGCTGGGTAAGACCGCCGGCGGCGCCGTCGCGGCGCGCGACCTGCCGGGCGTGGTCGTCGACGACTCCCAGGCGCGCACGGTCGGCGCCTGGAAGCACTCGCAATTCTCCGGATCGTACATCGGCGCCGGCTACGTCCACGACCTGAACGAGGGCAAGGGGGAGAAGACGATCACCTTCCAGCCCCAGTTCGCCGAGGCCGGGGAGTACGAGGTGCGCCTCGCTTACGCCCCCGGCGCCGGCCGCTGCCGGGCCGTCCCGGTGACGATCATGAGCGCCGACGGCGAGACCACCGTCAAGGTCGACATGCGGGCCGCCCCTGCCATCGACGGCCGGTTCGTCTCCCTTGGGCGGCATCGGTTCGAGAAGAACGACGCGGGCTACGTCCTGGTCTCCAACGAGGGAACGACCGGGCACGTGATCGCCGACGCCGTTCAGTTCGTCCTGGTCGACGCGCTGGCTCGCGAGCCGGCCGGAGACGACGAGTCGGCGGCGACGTTGAAAACGCTGGAGGCCGAATTGAAGCGGCTGAACGCGGCCGCCTCCCCCCGGGACATGGCGATGGGCCTGATAGAATCGCCCAAGATCGCCGAGGGGCGGATCCTCGTCCGGGGGAACGTCCACAGCCCCGGCGCGGTCGTCCCGCGCGGCTGGCTGAAGGTGGCGAGTCCAGGAGCGCCCCCCGCGCTCCCCAGCGACCAGAGCGGCCGTCGCGAGCTGGCCGACTGGCTGGCCTCGGCCGACAACCCGCTGACCGCCCGGGTGATCGTCAACCGCGTCTGGCACTGGCTGTTCGGCGCCGGCCTGGTCCGCTCCACCGACAACTTCGGCACGACCGGCGAGGCGCCCTCGCATCCCGAGCTGCTCGACTGGCTGGCGACCCGGTTCGTCGAGGACGGCTGGTCGGTCAAGTCGCTGGTGCGCCGCGTCGTACTGTCGAAAGCCTATCGGCTCGCCTCGTCCGACGCCCCGAACGCGCGGGCGAAAGATCCCGAGAACCGCCTGCTGGGCCGGGCCGAACCCCGACGGCTCGACGCCGAATGCCTCCGCGACGCGATGCTGTCGGTTTCCGGGCGGCTTCAATCCGAGATGGGGGGCCGATCGTTCCCGACGGACCTCAAGGCCGATTACGGCTTCCAATCAGGCGACGCCCGACGGAGCGTGTACGAGCCGGTGTTCCGCAACGTCCTGCCCGAGCTGTTCACGGTGTTCGACTTCGCCGACCCGAGCATGGTCGTCGGCCGTCGCGACGTCAGCACCGTCGCGCCGCAGGCGCTGTTCTTGATGAACAACCCGTTCGTGCTGGAGCAGGCCCGCGCCG
>CALCIC010000958.1 GCA_937907405.1 uncultured Isosphaeraceae bacterium
GCGTTCTTGAACGACTTCTACGACCCGAACAATCCCGACGCCAGGCAGCGCGATCGGAATCTAGCCGTCGAGTCGATCGAGATCGAGGGGCCGATCGCCGCCAAGGGGGACCCCCTGCCCCCGAGCCACAAGCGGATCATCTTCCGGACTCCCACGCGGCCCGAGGAGTTCCCCGAGTGCGCCTCGGCGGTGCTCGAAAAATTCATGATGCGGGCGTTCCGCCGCCCCGTCACCGGCGGCGAGGTCTCGAAGCTGGTCCGGCTCGTCGAGATGGCCCGCGAAAACGGCGACGGCTTCGAGCGCGGGATTCAACTCGCCGTGCAGGCGACTCTGGCCTCGCCGCAGTTCCTGTTCCGGGTGGAACTGCACCACCCCAAGCGCGACAAGAACGGCAAGGTGATCGACAAGGGAGCGGCCGTCCCGCTGAACGCGTTCGAGCTGGCGTCGCGGCTGTCTTACTTCCTCTGGAGCAGCATGCCCGACGACGAGTTGTTCAAGCTCGCGCTCAACAACGAATTAAGCGATGACGCGGTGCTCGAAAAGCAGATCAAGCGGATGCTCCGCGACCCCAGGGCCGAGGCGTTCGTCGAGAACTTCGCCGGCCAGTGGCTCCAGCTTCGGCTCTTGAAGACGGTCAATCCCGACCGCGCTCAGTTCAAGACCTTCGACGAGCCGCTCCGCGACGCGATGCGGCAAGAAACGGAGCGCTTCTTCGCGTGGATCATGCGCGAGGACCGAAGCGTGCTCGAATTCCTCGACAGCGATTACACGTTCCTCAACGAGCGACTCGCCAAGCACTACGGCGTCCCGGACGTCAAGGGGCCCAAGTTCCGCAAGGTGACGCTCAAGGGGAGGGAGCGCGGCGGCCTGATCACCCAGGCCAGCGTGCTGACGGTGACGTCGAACGCGTCGCGGACTTCGCCAGTTAAGCGCGGCCAGTGGGTGCTTCAGGAGATCCTCGGCGACGCGCCCCCCCCCGCGCCGCCGAACGTCCCGGTGCTTGCCGAGGACAAGAAGGCGGTGCTCAGCGGCACGCTCCGCCAGCGGATGGAGCAGCACCGTTCCGACCCGAGCTGCGCGGTCTGCCACTCCCGGCTCGACCCGCCCGGATTCGGACTCGAAAACTACGACGCCGTCGGCGCCTGGCGGGCCAAGGAGGGTAAGTTCCCGATCGACGCCACCGGCAAGCTGCCGACCGGCGAATCGTTCAACGGCGCCGCCGAGTTGAAGTCGATACTCTACAAGACCCGCAAGACCGAGTTCGTCCGCTGCCTGACCGAGAAGATGCTCACCTTCGCCCTCGGCCGCGGCGTCGAGGAGTACGACGCCTGCACGGTCGAATCGATCGTCAAGGACGTGACCGCCGATCAGTACCGTTTCTCCCGCATGGTTCTGGAAATCGTCAAGAGCGACCCGTTCCGCAAACGTAGGGGATGAGCGTGAGGGACGACGCGGTCGCGATCGACCGCCGCGCCCTCGACCTCTCCTCGACGCCAACGACAAGGAGCCGATCATGAGTCGAATCTCACGGATTTCCCGCCGCGCGGTATTGCGAGGGACGGGCGCGGCCTTGGCCTTGCCCTGGCTGGAGGCCATGGCGCCGCGCGCCGCCGCGTCGAGCCCCTCGGCGGGCGCGGCCGCCGGTCCCAAGCGGATGGCGTTCTTCTACGTCCCCAACGGCGTCCACATGCCGGACTGGACCCCCAAGTCCGAAGGCGGGGGCTTCGAGCTTCCCTGGATCCTCGAACCCCTGGCGCCGGTCAAGGATGAGCTGCTGGTCCTCAGCGGCCTGGAGCAACACAACGGCAAGGCGCTCGGCGACGGCCCCGGCGATCACGCGCGGTCGCTCTCCTCGTTCCTGACCGGCGCCCACCCGTACAAGACCTCGGGCGCGAACATCAAGGTCGGAGTCTCGGCCGACCAGGTCGCGGCCATGGCGATCGGCGGACGGACGCGGCTGCCGTCGATCGAGCTGGGGATCGAGCGCGGCGGCCAGTCGGGCAACTGCGACTCAGGCTACAGTTGCGCTTACTCGTCGAACATCTCGTGGCGGTCGGAAACGACGCCGATGGCCAAGGAGGTCAATCCTCGGTTCGTCTTCGACCGCATGTTCGGCGGTCGCGGCAAGACCGGGACGGCCGCCGAGCAGCATAAGCGCGCCATGTACGAGCGCAGCATCCTCGACTACGTCCTTGAAGACGCCCAGTCGTTGCGCGGCCGGATCGGCTACGACGACCGCCGCAAGATGGACGAGTACCTGAACTCGGTCCGCGAGATCGAACAGAGGATCGCCAGGGCCGAGACGCCGGTGAAGCTCGACGGCGGCCTGCCGAGGCCCTCGGGCGTGCCCAACGACTACGCCGAGCACGTCCGGCTGATGTTCGAGCTGATCGCCCTGGCCTTCCAGACCGACACGACCCGGATCTGCACCTTCATGTTCGCCAACGAGGGGAGCGGCCGCCCCTACCCGTTCATCGACGTGCCCGAGGGTCACCACGACCTCTCGCACCACGGCAACGACCCCAAGAAGCACGCCAAGATCCGCAAGATCAACCGATTCCACATCGAGGAGTTCGGCCGCCTGCTCACCCGGCTCAAGTCGATCCGCGAGGGGGACCGTTCGGTCCTCGACAACTCGATGCTCGTCTACGGCAGCGGCATCGGCGACGGCAACCGCCACAACCACGACGACCTGCCGATCCTCTACGCCGGAGGCGGCGGCGGCGAGGCGATCAAGACCGGCCGCCACGTCGTCTACAAGCCGCAGCCGCTCAACAACCTCTTCCTCTCGATGCTCGACCAGATGGGCGTCCCCTGCAAGAGCCTCGGCGACAGCACCGGCAAGCTTGAGAAGCTCAGCGGCTGAGCGAGGACGAGCAACGCATCAGCAACTCTTCGCCCCTCTCCCGCCGGGAGAGGGGGGCCGAAGGCCGGGCGAGGGTCGTCGGGGCGACCACGGATTCGGCCTCCCGCGAGCGGGACGAACCGCGAAATCTGAAGACCCTCATCCGCCCTTCGGGCACCTTCTCCCGGGGGGCGATGGGTTTTTCGGTCATGCTCCGTACCCAGTTTCAGCGAGACGCCCTCTCACACCTCCAACCCCACGGCGCGCATCAGGGCGAGGGCGTTGGAGTGCTGGACGACGCCGGGGTGCATTCGGTAGTCGAACCGCATCCGGCCGTCCTCGAAATGGTCCTCGAAGTGGACGTTGCGGGTGCGCGGGCCGAGACCGGCGACGACCTCGGCGAGCGCCAGGTCGTGGGTCGTGATCAGGCCGACGCCGCCGCGGTCGAGCAACCCGCGGAGCACCGCTTCGGCCCCGATCCGGCGGTCGTGCGAGTTCGTCCCGCTGAACAGTTCGTCGAGCAGGAATAACAGCGGGAGCGGCCCGCGCGAGACGTCGACCACCTGCCGGACTCGTGTGATCTCGGCGTAGAACCGCGACTTGCCGGCCTGGAGCGAATCCTGGACCCGGAGCGTCGCCCCCACCGCCAGCGGCGAGAGCCGCAGCCGCGAAGCCCGAACCGGGGCGCCCGCCAGGGCCATGACCGTCGACACGCCGATCGACCGCAGCAACGTGCTCTTGCCCGACATGTTCGACCCGCTGACCACCAGCGCGTGGACCTCGCCGCCGAGCGACACGTCGTTGACGACGCAATCGGCCCGAGGCAAGAGCGGATGCCCCAGGCCCTCGGCCTCGTAACAGACGCGGTCCTCGACGATCTCGGGGAACGGGTCGGTCGGGTTCTCGGCCGCGTACGCCGCCAGCGCGGACAGGGCCTCGAAGTCGCCGACGGCCGCCAGCCACGGGCCGATGGCGGGCCCCGACGCGCCTCTCCAGGCGTCGATCGCCATCGCAAGCTGCGTGCCCCACAACATCACCGCGGCGAACGGCGTGAAGAACTGATTCTCACGGCTGTCGAGCAACTGAATCAACCGGGCGAGCCGTTGAATTTGGCTCGACGCCGGCCGTCCCTCGGTCTCGAGCGCCTTGCGAAGCGACAGGAGCAACGGGGACTCGATCGGCTCGCGCTCGAGGCGTTCGAGCAGGCCGGAAAGCAACACCAGATCATGCCCGCGCTCGTCCAGGGCCGCGACGACGCGTTGCACCCGCTTGGAGAGCCAGGTCGCGTACAGCGCTTCGATGCTCAACATGGCGAGCATCG
>CALCIC010000959.1 GCA_937907405.1 uncultured Isosphaeraceae bacterium
TGTATCAGGTGGCCTTGCGGACCGCAGCGCTTCACCGAATCCCCCACATGAGCCGTCTGATCATCTGATCTGGCCATGCAGACAGATCGGGTCTCCGTAAGCCTGACGACGTCGCCACGGTCGCCTGGAACGTCGTCGGCTTCACCTTCCTGATCAACGGAATGACCGTGCTTTCCAGAATCCCCGGCCTGAGTCGACACTGGAAATGGAGGGTTTTCGCCTGCGTGTGCTTCCTCATCTCCGCGGCCGCGTTCCATTGGGGGGGCTACGAGGAAATTGAAAGCTTCGGCAACGGATAAGCCTCAACCTGAACCACCGCGCCACACCTCGACTCCACGGGTAAGAGAATCTCTGGGTGTCGCAGACGACGGACTCGTGATCAGAATCAGAAAGTGATCAGTCGTCAGCCCGATGGGAGAGGGAGCGGTCGACGAGGCGATTACTTCTCTGGATTCGCCGCGTCGGGCTTGACGTCGAGGCTGCGGAGGAGGACCTCGCGGAGCGTCTCCTCGTTGAAAACCGCGCCCTCGGGGCGGTTCAACTCGCGGATCCAGAACTCGACGAGGTTCTTGATCAGGACGTCCGGCTGGTCTGGCGCCGCCAGCTTCACTGCGCGGACCATCAACGCCTCATGGTTGATCGAGTCGACCACGTTTTGAATCGCCGCTGAGGTCCGGTCGAGCTGAACCGTTTTCTTGACGGCCTCGTCGCGGCCGACGATGATTCGGTCGCCGGGGAAGATCTGGTAGTTGGTCGCCGTCTCGCCCCGCTCCTGAATCGCCTCCAGGTCGACCGGGTAAACCTTCCCGGGCTTGCCGTCCCGTCCCGGCCGGACAAAACGGACGCTCTTGGGATCGGCCGTAGCCAGCAAGTTACCGGCGTACTGAAGGGCGTCGAGCACCGTCTCATTGCCGGTGTGCGGGATTTTGCCCGGCGCGGGAACGTCGCCGAGAACGTAGTAATTCTTGGAGTTGTACGCCGTCACATCGACGAAGACGCGGTCGGAGTCCTTGGCCTCGATCGCGTTGATGATTTTGCCTGTTTCGGGGTCGTTCTCGAGTAGGCCGAGTACGGAGTCATCCAGAAACGTTCTCATGTGCTTGATGATCTTGACCTTCACCTGCTCGGTCGTCAGCCCTCGGACGTGGATCGCACCATAGAAGCCGATCGCGATCGTGCCGTCCGGCCGGACCAGCCGTTCTCCCGAGATCGGTCGGCCGGGCAGGGCTTCGAGCACTTCGACTAGGATAAGGTCGGGCGGTTCGATCCGGTACGCGGGCATGTCGATCATCGCCCCTTCGTGCGGGGGTGGATCGTCGGGGACTTCGGGCAAGGGCCTGGGCGATAGGTCGTAGGCGTCCAGCATCCTGTCGATTCGAGCTTTCAACTCCTTGGATTCGGTCTCCGCGTCGTTCTGGCTCGGCTGGTTGGGCGGGACCGGTGGCTTCTCCGGCTTCGCCTCCTGCGCCGTCGCGTCGAGCGAGCCGAGGGCCAAGAAGCAGCCGAACACGCAGGCCGTCGCGAACTTCGCGGATCGAGTCATGGGCGGGTTCCCTCGTGAGTCGGGAGGATTTGCACGATGCGGAACATGGCGGCTGGGCCGTTTGCAGACTACGCCGCGGGTTGAGAGACTGCAACCAAGCGAAGAACCGGTCGCTTGAAACTTCGGGGCGCCCGCGCTACGATGCGTGATGCGTGACGAGGCAAGAGAGGCGAGGGCCGACGGTCGGTTCCGCTCCTGGATGCGAGACCACGGCGGATGGAATCCGAAGCGTCGGACCCACGAGTCCCTTCGACCTGGACTCTCCCGGCATGGGCCGCGACGGCGGCTGTGGGGGTCGTCGGCGTGCTGGCGGTCCACCACCCGATGCTCCTCTCGGGGTTCGGCCGCATCCAGACCGACCTGGACGATTCGCGGTTGAACCACTATCTGCTGGAGCACGGCTACCGATGGGCGATCGGGGCGTCCATCCACCGTGATTTTTGGTCCGCGCCGTTCTTTCATCCGCTTCCGAACGTCATCGCGTATTCCGACGCGCTTCTGAGCTTCGGGCCGTTCTACTGGCCCTGGCGGCTTGCGGGGGCGCCCCCCGACCTGGCGTTCGGGCTCTGGATGACGTCGATGACGATCCTCAACTACGCGGTCGGGTTGCTCCTGTTCGGCCGGGGTTTGGGGTTTGGAGCGGCTGCGAGCGCGGCGGCGGCGGCGCTGCTGGCCTTCGGCGCGCCTCGGGTCAACCAGCTCGGTCATCAGCAATTGCTGCCGTTCTTTTACGTGCTGCTGACGCTCTATGCGCTCGCGCGTCTGTTCCGCGAGGAGTCGCCGTCGCCGGGTCGGCGGCTCTGGCTCTGGTTGCTGGTCGGCTTCGGCGGCGTCGCCCAGCTTTACGGCGGCGTGTATCTCGGTTGGTTCCTGGCCATGAGCCTGATCCTGGCGACGGTCACGTCCCTGGCCCTGCGATCGACGCGCGGGGCCGTCGTGGTGCTGGCCCGGCGCGATTGGTGGGCCGCCTCGGCCTCCGTCGTCGCGGGGCTGATCGCGCTGCGGCCGTTCCTCGTGCATTCCCTGGCCGCCGCGAGCGAGATGCGCGGCGTTTACATGCCGTTTCGGTATTATCTCCACCCGACGTTCGGCTCGTGGTGGAACGTCGGCGAGGACAACTGGTTCTGGGGCTGGCTGATCGCCCGCCGTCCGTTCGTCGGCCCGCTGCTTGAGAACGAGCACCGGCTCGGGATCGGCTTCATCACGACGGCCGCTTGCGCGGCGGGGCTCTATCTGGGGAGGCGGCGGCCGTGGTGCCAGGTGGCGATCTGGTTCGCGTTCCTCTGCCTGCTGGCGACGAGCTTCCTGCCGAGCGAGGAGTTGATGGTCGTGGCGACCCTCCTCTGTTGTCACGGCTTCGCCTGCCTGCTTCGCCGATCGGGCGAGCCTCTCCGGGACGTATCGACCGCCGCCGTCGTGCTCGGGGCCGTGATCGGCGTCCGATTTCCCAACGCCCGGCTTCAGACGATCTGGCTGGCGCTGGCGCTGATGAGTCTGTGGAAGATCGCCGCGTCTCGTCGCGAGGTCGACGGCTGGGGGCTGCCGATGGTTACGATCGGTCTGGTCTGCGCCAAGCTCCTCGCCTGGGACGTCATGGCGATCGTGTCGGCCCTGGTCGCGCCGGCGGCGGTCGTGATTGCGTATTACTTGCCGAAACGGCGGTTCGAGATCGGCCTTGGCGCG
>CALCIC010000960.1 GCA_937907405.1 uncultured Isosphaeraceae bacterium
GACTCCCTCCGCCACTTCGCCGAGACCCTCGACCTCCTCTTCGACGCCTACCGCGCCCGCCGCACCGCTTCCTCCTGGGCCGAGGAAGTCGGCCGAATCAAGCGCTGGCTGACGGCCGCCTGAGCGCTGAAGCCGGCGAGATCCAACGCGCCCGACGAGACTCCGACTGAAGTCTCGTCGGGCGGTCCTCCTTCGTCGGGGGGACGGCTTTTTCGATGAACCGACTCGAACTTCAACAACTCGAGGAAGACCGGATCGCCGACGCGGAGGCGTTGCTTGCAGCCGGCCGCTGGTCGGCCGCCTATTACCTCGCCGGCTACGCCGTCGAATGCGCGCTCAAGGCGTGCATCGCGAAACAAACGAACCTGCACGATTTCCCGGACAAGGACAGGGCCTACCGTGCGTACACGCACAGCCTGATCGAGTTGGTCAAACTCGCCGGGATTGAGCTGGACTTGCACAAGACGCAACGCGAGGCGAATCCCGGGCTTTACAGCAACTGGCATGTTGTGAAAGCTGGAGTGAACACGCGAGGTACAGGCAGACGAACGTGGACAGCGAGGCCGAAGCGCGAAAAATCTGGCTGGCGATCACCGATTCCGACGCGGGGATTCTCCCATGGATCAAAAGGTACTGGTGAGAGACGAGATCGACGCAGGAGCGACCTTTATTCAAAGCTTAATCAAGTCGCTGCCTATCCAGGCGGCGTTCTGGCTTTATGATACTTACGAAGGCCAGTGGTTTCTTTATCTGGCCTCCGACCAAATCACGAGTGCGAACACCCGCGAGGGTTACGAGCACGTCTTACGGGCCGACCTTGAGAATCCCGGTCTTTATTTCGATTCGCTCCAAGTGAAGTTGATCCCGCTCAAAAGTCCCCTCGCTCAAGAGGCGCTGGCGATCCACGAGCGCTATCCATCGGAAACCGTCACGCGGATCAACCGCTACAGCTTCGGCGGCCTGACCATCGCCGGCGGTTACCTCTATCCGCCGGCGATCATCGCCGGAACGCCCTCGCCCGCGAGTACCTGAAGGCACACCGCGGGATCGACTCGTCCACTCACTCCCTGGACCCCGAGGGCAGGCTGCGGACTTCCTCGCGGCTGATCGCGCCGTCCTTGTCGACGTCGATCAGTTCCAGGAACGCGCGCATCCGCTCGGGGATCTCCTTGCCGGCGAGCTTGCCGTCGCGGTCGGCGTCGAGCAGGCTGAAAATCGCCATCCGCTGCGCGGGGCCGAGGTTCCGGAAACCACTGCCTCCGCCGCCGACCCCGGCGCGTGCTCCTCCGCGCAGGCCGAGCCCGCGATAGCTCGCGGCGTCGGCCTCGTCGACGGCCACGAAGGCGAAGGTGACCGAGCCCATCTCGTCGTTCGTCCCCTCCCCCCAGCGGACGAGGATCGGCGGGACGGCCGGGTTGCGCGGGTTGTCGGCCGAGTTGTCGTAGACGAGCGTCGAGCGGACGACGGAGCCCCTGGGCAGCCGCACCGGCTCGGCGAAGTTGTACCGCCCTTGCCAGCGGAAATCCCAGTCGTCGATGGCGAACAACTTCTCCTCCCGGCCGTCAGGCAGCTCGGCGACCGCCTTCATCGACGTGCAGCGGTAATGCGCGTGACCGCCGACCGACACGAGGTCCACGTCAAAGGGCGCGGTCCATTCGCCGTGGATCGTGAAATCCTTCTCGCCCGGCTGAATCCCCTTGGTGCGCAGCTCGGTCCCCAGCCCGAAGGCCGTCGGCGCCTGGAACCCCATCAATCGCTTCCTGGGCTTCTCCTTGGCGAAATACAAGCCGAAGCTCGCGCGCTCGCGCTCCACCTTGCCCGAGGGATGGAAGTGGATCTGGACGACCAGGTCCGAGCCCTTGGAGAGCGGGTAGGCGAGCCCCATCGGCAGGCGACGGGTCGTCGCGCCCAGCGCCCAGCCGCCGAGCGTCCCGGTCCTCGGGAAGCCCATCCGGCTGAAGCCCGGCTTGGGATCGGCCTCGTCGAGCTTCCGCGCGCCCCCCGTATCGTCCAGGAAATAGAGCGCGTGATGCACCACCGACCGGGCCGACGGATGGATCTCGACGGCCGTCACCCACTGGTCGGCCGTCAGGTTCAGCGGCATCACGAACATCTGGTAGACGTCGGGGCCGTCGGCCGGGACGTCGAACGCCTCGGGCATCGTGACGATCATGTCGGGCTCGCCCAGCGTCCATCCCCCTTCGACGAAGGGGGGCGGCTTGGGCAGCTTGTCGGCGGGGCCTTCCTCCATCCCGGTCTCGACCCAGCGGGCGAAGGTCGCGATCTGGTCGTCGGTGAGCCGGCGCTCGTCCTGCAACTTCCCCCAGCCGTGCGCCGGGGGCCACGGGGGCATCTGGCGATCGCCGATCACCTCGCCGAGGAACTCCCCCCGCTTCTTCACGTCTCGATACGACAGCAGATTGAACGGCGCCCCCTGCCCCGGTCGATGGCAGCCGGCGCAGTTCTCGAACACGATCGGCGCGACGTGCTCGGTGAACGTCGGTTTGGCCGGCTCGCCGGCCCTGGCCTCGACGCTCATGAGCGCCGCCAGGGCGAAAAGAACAGCGGCCGAAGCCGCAATGATCGATCGGCCGCCCGCGACCTTGCATCTCGTCTCGTCGTTCACGTCGTCCCCGCTCTCGATGGGGTTCCCTGATCCAGACCCTTGCGTCGGGGCGCCGCCCCTTCCAACAGCTTAGGTCATGGCCGTCCAGGAAGCGAGCGGAGTCGAGAGGAACAATCCCATCGGAGTCGATCTTCAAAGGAGCTTGATCGACAACGGGACCTGCACGTGAGGGACGTCCGGGGCGTTGGTCTGGAAGGTCAGCGTCTCGCTGATGCTACGCGCGACGCCAGGCTTGACGGTGATACGGAAAGTCGAACTGGAACCATCCTCCTTGATTTTCTCGATCGCGACGGGCAGCGACTCCGCGCCGACAGGCGCAACGCTCAAGGTTCCGTTCGCGTTCAACGATTTCAAACGCACGATCAACGTCGGTGAATCCTCACCTTTTTGAACGGTCGCGAACAGCGTGGACGGCACGGCGAAAACCGCCGGCCTGACGATCGCATGAACCTTGACCTCGTGTCGGGGCGTGTTCGGATGCTCGAAGACGATCGCCTCGCTGAGGTCCCCAAGAGAGGCGACGGCGTCGATGCTCACCGTGTACTGATACTTCCGGTAGGCGTTGCCCCCTGCAACCCGATCTTCAGTCATCCCGCCTTCGAGAGTCAGCCGCGCCGACGAAGTGCGCGGGGCCAGAAGCCAGGGTTTCTCCGTTGCATCTTCCAAGGTCGTGAACCAAAGAGTCTGGGTTCCCGGCGGCTGGGACAGTTCGCCGATTTGAACGGCACCGGAGGAGTCGATGATATAGGGGAGACGCGTGTTGCCGACCATGACCAGGTCCAACTCGATCGGCTTCAACTCCTTGAAGCTCGTCTCGATCGTGCCCCGCACGACTTTCTCTCCGTGGGCTGGAGGGACGCCCTCGACGGAAACCACCGCCGTATCACCGGATTGCAGGATTTTCGGGGAGATCGAGGCCACGCTGCATCCGCAGGTCGTGGAGGTGGGGCCGAGCGAGAGAGGCTGGTCGCCGTTGTTCTTGATCCTGTAGAACGCGAGCACCTTCCGGCCGGATTTTTCGGCGAGGATTCGCTGGACCCTCGGCGAAATGTCGACGCCGAATTGTGGTGCGGCGCCGATGCGCCCGTAAGCCCAGAGCGCCAAAAGGCCGATCGCGCCGCCGGCCAACGCCGTCACAGCGGTTTTCTTCATCCCACCGAGCATCAGTAATCTCCTTCCGAGATGATCTCGTTCGCCCCCCTGGTGCCCAGGGCCCTCCACACCGCTTGACCGACCCCGTTCGAGATGCGCCTGACCGAGCCGTCGGCCATGGCCGCCTGGACGATCCCCTTGTGGTTGCTCCTCGCATCCACCGTCCCGGAGACCGGATTCGACGAGCTGATACAGTCGGGCGTCGTGCTGTTCGGTACGTCGACGTGGTTGTAGCAGGTATGCGAGAGCGTGCCAATCATCCAGCTTAGCCCGCCCGTCGTGTGGAAACCGCGAGGCGTGCCGCGCAGGGCTCGACACGCCGCAAGGCTCTCGTCCGCCGTGAAGGGCTTCCCTCGGCCGCCGCGGATCATGACCGTCCTGCCGTTGACGGATTCGTCCCCCACGGTGGCGACGTGCCCTCGTATCTTCTCCGACACCATCACCGTATTGCTGAGGCCGTCCGTCGTCGCGGCCGCCGACGAACAACGATAGCTCATGATCGGGCCGTTGAGCGGCGATTCAACCACGGTCGGCCAGCGGTCTCCACCCAGATTGACGCGGTAATTCGACCCGCCAGTCCAGCCCGGCGCTCCGTCGCCGGAGTCCGACGGGCAGAGCGCCGTCGCGAGGCGCGTGGAGAGGACCGTAATGTTGGCCTGGTCCCCCTGGTATTGAGGCGGTTTGTAAAGGTAGTAGTCCATCAACTGAACGTCGAAGTTGACGTTGTTATAGAGTACAGACTGTTCAAGGTCCGGCAGAATCTTACAAATGAATGAGTACTGCTTCACCATGATTGGCAGTTCGCGATTGTTCAGGTAATTCGGTATCCCCGTCGCCGAGGGGAAGACGTTGCACCGTGAATGGTAGTTCTGCAGGGCCAGGCTGTGCTGGCGAAGGTTGTTGCCGCAGTTCAGGCGCCGCGCCGCGCTCCTCGACTCGTTCACGGCCGGCATGACCAATGCGATCAGAATGCTGATGATGCTCATCGCCACCAACAGTTCGATGAGGGTAAAGCCCTGTCGCCCGAGGGATGAGAAGCGACATATCATCGTCGTCGGGTCTGGACGAGCATGACAACCTCTCGCCCCTCCGACAGCATGCTCGGTCGCGTCGATGTGTTCCATGGCGCAAACTCCGATGTTCGACACCCGAAAGAGGGCCCGGACGATCGGGCCCTCCTGCGGGGTGGATAGAGCGCCCGACGACTCAGAAAAGCTGCACGCAGTCGCTTGGAACTTGGGAGCAATTAATCAGTACAGTTCCCGTGGAGTCGTAAACCCACAGCCCTGACTTGCATGTGTATTCGCGCCCGCACGGGTACTCGGCTGCGGACGCACTGGCTGGGGTAAGATCCCAGCAATCATTCAGGCTTGGCCCGAAGCAGGTGCCGGGATTGGGGTTCTCGCTGCAAAAGTAGTTGTTATCCGACCACGGCTGAGGACAATCAGCCTCGCGATCCCTTCGCGGGCACTCCGTCCCGCCAGGGACGCAGGACGTAAAGTCGAAGATATCACCCGCGTGAGTCGTGCCTGCGATCCCGATCATCAAGAGCGGAACGCACAACATCGGGAGAACGAAGCTGAGCACCAAAGCGAATTTGAATTGCATGGCCGTAATTCTCCGATCTCAGGAATTGAGTAGTAACGACGCTCTGGGACTTCCAACTCCAGTCGATCCGCCAGAGCCGGGAGAGCCTCGATTTCGAGCGTGGAGTTCAGAGACCATCAGGCCTCCCGCTCGCAATCCAGGGTTTTGTACGCCGCGCGGCTCAGGCTGGTGTGGTAAGTCGGAAGGTTCATTTCATAGAATTCGGCCGAAGACGGGTCGGGTGCGGCGAAGCCGCCCCGTGTAGTCAGGCCATGGCTCACGTCCACGGGGTCGGCTTCGCCGAACCCGTGGCACCCTGATTTGATGCCACGAACTTCCGACTCAGGACGCCCGGCCGCGCCGCAGTTTGAGAATCCCCGTCAACGCCAGGAGCGCGCAGGCGAGCGCCGCAGGCGCATAAAACCAGGCGTCGCCGTCCGGATCTCGCGAGGCCCGGATCGGCGGCGGGACGACGGTCGGCGCGGACGGCTTCTCCTTGGACGGGTGACGGCCGAGAAACTCATCGCGGGTCTTTTTCGTGCCGTTCCATACGTGTTTCGTGTTTTTGATGCGGTCGACGACGAGGGCGCCGCTCGGCAAGCGGGCCTGCTCATAGGTCTCTGGGGCGATGGGCCGATTGATTTTCAGGTTAGATACCGTAAACTTCCATTCCTGGAATCGGCCCATGATCATGCCTGCATGAATGCCCTCGGACGCGAACCAGCGGCCGTTGTCTCGCTGGAACTCCGTGACTTTCCATCTGGTGCGTTCTGAGTCCTGGAATTCCACGCTCACGGCCGACCAATCACGTTCCGGGTCCAGAAGGCAGCGCAGCGTGCTTCCCTTGATTGGAAACACCACTTCGATCAGCTTTCGACCGTCCTCGTCGATTTCCTGAGCACGGGCCTCGCTGGTCATGTGCATGTACAACGGCTTCCCGCTTGGGGTCGTCAGCCATGTAATGCTGTTCTGAGGAATGTCGCTGAGCCCCTCGTCGATCGTCTGCTGGGCGCTGATGTCAAGCTCATGAATTACGCCGGGATAATCACGGAGATATAGATACCTGTAACGCTTTTTTCCATTTTCAAAAATATGTTCAAGGATCGACTCATGGCCCTTGGCGGCGTTCTCGTTCTTGTAGAGCGACAAGCCGCCCTTCGACCGCGACATCTCATAACGCAGATGCGCGGGGGTCGGCAACGCGACGCCGTCGATTCGTTCCATGTACTCGTCGAGAGTCCATTGGATGCTCTCGATCGATTCCCACTGCTGCCGCAAGTGCTCGCGGATCGAGTCGACGTCGATCGACTGAGCGAGGCCGCGATCGGCGCAGGCCGACAGCAAGCCGAGGACGATTGCCAACCTGTTCGCCAGGGCCGCTCGGTTGCGCATCGCTGAGGTCTCCTTGGCCGGAGTTGCGACTCTCCTCATTCCGTCCGCCACGCTCCGACGAGCGCCGCGCTTGCATGGAGCCCGCGCCCCCGATGACTCCCCTTTACACCAGTTATACTTTGAGACATGCCTGACGAAATCTGGTTTTTCCTGATGTTTCGCTACTATGCAT
>CALCIC010000961.1 GCA_937907405.1 uncultured Isosphaeraceae bacterium
CCCTTCGACGGCCGCCTTCCAGGGCCGGCGCGGAGCGGCGAATTCACAAAAAAGTCGAGATGAAATAATGGGAAGATATGCGGTCGGCTTCTTCAGGATCGTCGTGTTTGCAGGTCTTCTGTTCTCCGCGGCCGCCTTGGTCGTCGCGCGGATCAAGCCGATCGAAGCGAGGTCCGAGGCTCGGATCGCCGGCTCCTGGCGATCGTCGCCCAACGGATTCGTACTGGGGGCCGACTCGGTCGAGTTGATCAATCGCGTCGATGGACGAACGACGACGATCGCCGCTCCCAAGGGAGAACGATGGCATTACGTCTCTCCTTCCCCCTGGCAGGACGGGGACGGCGCCGTCGAGGCCGTCGCCCGGTTCGCGAGGCTTCGACCGCACGGCGGCGACGCGGGCCTTTCGACCTACGGCCTGGTCCGCCTCCGCCTTCGAATCCCCGAGGCCGAGGTGATCGAGCGCATCGACCTCGACGTTCTTCCGACCTCGCCCCCCGCCTGGAATCCGATCGACGACGGGCACGTTCTCATCGCCGCGGCCGACGGCAGGCTTTATTCCTACCGACTCGCGCCTCGGGACGAGGCCAGCGGCCTGCTCGCGACCCCCGAGCGGCAAGCGATCGTCGGGACCGACCTCGCGGCGGTGGAATGGGAGTGTCGGCCGCCTGGAGTCGGCGAACCCTACCTCTCCGATCCGATCTGGCCGACGATCCCCGAGCTGAATCGCCTGGTGGTCGTCACGCTGAGCGCGCCTACGGTCCACCCGAACGGCGAGGTGCGCTTCGGGGCGTCGTCGCCATGGTGGTTGGAACTGAGCCCGGACGGCGAGCGGATCGTCGCGGCCGGCCCGCTGATCGATCCATCCGACGACCCGGACTCGGCCGTCGACGTCCACCGCCGGTTTCCCGTCGTCGAGGAGCGCGACGGGCGAATCCAGCTCGCCTACTCCGTGTTCCGCCCTGGGGCTTCCAAGGCCGAGCCGCGCGTCGGCGATCTGGCGCGCCGTCCGGTCGACGGCCGCCTCAGCCTGCGGTTCGGCAGGGCGACGCCGAGGGCGGCCGGCTGGTTTCCGATCGATGGATCGCGCGTTTCGCCCAAGGTCCGCGCGACGATCGGCTGGAATCGCGGTCTTGGACTGATGGGGCTCCCGCCGTTGGCGAGCATCCCGGACCTTTTCCCCTGAATCCCGCTCTCGCGACGGGCGTTCGACCTGTCCACCGACGACGACTTATGTCATAGTCGAGGAGTAAGTCGAGACGCGCGGCGGTCCGATGACGGCCGCCGTCGCTCGCCCCTTGCACGGGAGCTTGGTCATGTCGAAGACGCGCGGGACGCTGTTCCGGCTGGTAGTCGGGTTGGTCGTCGGTTCCGTGGTCCTGTCGGCGATCGGTCTCTCGAAGGTCGAGGCGGCGGTGACCCACGAGGAGGTCGAGCGGGCGATCCGCGAGGGGGTCCGGTTCCTGCTCAAGGAGCAGAAGGACAACGGCTCCTGGCAGGATTTCAGCGGGGAGACCAAGACCGGGATGACCAGTCTGGTCACGCTGGCGTTGATCACGGCCGGCGAGAAGCCCGACTCGCCGGCGATCCGCAAGGCGGTCGCCTATCTGAGGGGTTTCAGCCCCGAGCAGCTCGACAGCACCTACGCGATCGCGCTTCAGACCATGGTCTACGCCGCGGTCGACCCCAAGGGGGACAGCGTCCGAATCGTGGCCAACGTCGATTGGCTCGAACGCGCCCAGATCCCCGCCGGAGCTTCCCCCTCGTCGCGGGGGTCGTGGTCGTACGGCCTCGGCGCCGGTCGCAGTCAGGCGGGGGACAACTCGAACTCGCAGTACGCGCTGCTCGGCCTGCACGCGGCGTCGGAGGTCGGCGTCGAGGTCAAGCCGGCGGTCTGGAACCTCGCTCGATCGTACTGGGAGGGCGCCCAGGGGGCCGACGGCGGCTGGGGCTACCATTACCGCGAACCGCTCTCGACCGGCAGCATGACGGCCGCCGGCATCACCAGTCTGGTGATCTCGGGTCTGAAGCGATACCAGGGGACCGAATACATCGAAGGCGAGACCATCCACAACTGCGGGAAGGGCAGCGAGAATATTAACATCGTCCGCGGCATCAACTGGATGGCCAACCATTTCTCCGTCGGCCAGAACGTCGGCCTCGGTCAGCAGTGGCGGCTCTATTACCTGTACGGCCTGGAGCGCGCGGGCCGAATGGCCGGACTCCGATTCTTCGGCGAGCACGACTGGTATCGTGAAGGCGCGGAGAAACTGGTTCACGAGCAAGACCCGCTGGGGGGCTTTTGGCGGTCGGGAAACGAGCGCGACCCGCTTCTCGCCACCCGCTTCGCCTTGCTGTTCCTTTCCAAGGGGCGCTCGCCCGTTCTGATCAACAAGCTGTCGCACGGCCCCAGGACCGACTGGAACCTCGACGTCGACGACGTTCGCAATCTCGTCAACCTCGTCTCTCAGGACTGGAAGCACCTGCTGACCTGGCAGTACGTCAATCCCGCCGTCGCCACGGTCGAGGACATGCTCCAGGCCCCGTTGGCCTTTTTCAACGGTCATGAGGAGCCCGAGTTCAACGACGTCTCCAAGCGCCGGCTTCGCCAGTACGTCGAGCAGGGGGGCTTCATCGTCGCCGACGCCTGTTGCAGCAGCCCGAGGTTCCATGAAGGCTTCCTGAAGCTCATGAAGGAAGTCTTCCCGGAGCAGGAGTACAAGCTCAAGCCGCTCTCCGACGATCACCCCGTCTGGCGGGCCAAGCACTTGCTGACCCCCGGCGCGTATCCGCTCTGGGGCATCGAGCACGGCTGCCGAACCGTGGTGATCTACTCTCCCAAGGACCTGTCTTGCTTCTGGAACCAGCTTGAACACGCCGAGCGCGCCAAGCCGAACACGGCCACCTCGATCCTGCTGGCGGCCAAGGTCGGCCAGAACATCATCGACTACGCCACCGGCCGCGAACTGCCCGCCGACAAGCTGATCGCCCGCGAGGTCCACGACTTCAAGGTCGACGCCCCCAAGCGCGGCGCGCTGCGGATCGCCAAGCTTCAGCACGCCGGCGACTGGAACATCGCCCCCTTGGCCGTCCCCAACCTGATGGACGTCCTCAGCAAGCCCCCCCTGAGCTTCGACGTCTCGATCTCACAGAAGGAGCTTTCGCCGCGGGATCCCAATCTGATCTATTATCCGCTCATCTACGTCCACGGCCGCGCGGCGGCGTCGTTCGGCGCGGAAGACCTTGACGCGCTCCGCAAGCACATCGAGCCCGGCGGCGGCACCATCTTCGCCGACGCCGCCTGCGGCAGCCCGGCTTTCGACGCCTCGTTCCGCAAGCTCGCCGCCGATCTGTTCCCCAACAACCCGATGGTCCCCATCCCCAAGGACGACGAACTGCTCTCGAAGGTTCATTTCGACCTCAAGGACGTGCAGTACACCAAGGCCGCCGGCGGCGCCAAGGACTACCCCCAGCTTGAAGGCGTCAAGATCAACGGCCACTGGTCGATCATCTACTCCAAGTACGACATCGGCTGCGCCCTCGAACGCCACTCGGCGCTTGATTGCAAGGGCTACACCTACGAGAGCGCGCTGCGGATCGCCGCCAACATCGTGATCTACTCGACGTTGCCGTGATTCGGAGGGCTCGCCGACGTCCATGCCGGCTCCGAGCATGATTGCCGTCGCGGCTGGATTATTCGACGCGTCCGGGCCGCCGGGCCGTGCGGCCATCGCCGCCTTGGGTTGAAGGGCGGAAGATTCGGGGCCATAATGATCTGATGAATCGACCCGGAGCCAGGCCAAGCCGGTTCGGGTTTCGATCACCCTCCCCGGTCACAGATCGGTCGGCCGCCGCCATCCATTGAAGATCGCGCCAGGCCGCCGGCCGCCGGCCGCCCCGAGATCGGTCCCTCCTGCAACAGGTAGAGTCAACATGGCACGTCGTCGCATCGGTCTTTGGTTGGTTGGGGCGTTTGGCGGAGTGGGTACGACCATCACCCTTGGTTTGTCCACGATGGCGCGCGGCCTGGTGGATCAGACCGGCCTGGTCACGGACCTTCCCGATTTCCGCGCGCTTCCGTTGCCCGAGCCGGGGGACTTCGTGGTCGGCGGCCATGAGATCCGGCGGACTTCGTTCGAGGAATCGGCCGAGGAGTTCCGCCGTGAGACCGGCGTGTTCGACGTCTCTTGGCTGACCGCTTGCCGCGACGATCTGGCCGCGGCTTCCGCTCGGGTCCGTCCGGGCCCCAGGCTGGGTCTCGGCCCGGCGATCGCCCGCCTCGCCGACTGGGAGGCCCCTAACGAACCCGCCACCGCCCGCGAGGCGATCGACCGCATCAAGGGGGATCTCGCGGCGTTCGTGAAGGCTGAGAACATCGACCACCTGATCGTCCTCAACGTGGCCAGCACCGAGGCCCCGTTCGGCATCGGCGCGCCGCACCAGAAGTGGGACGACCTCGACGCCGCGATGTCGCGGACGGACGCCCTGATCCTACCGGCGAGCAGCCATTACGCCCTCGCCGCCCTGGAAGAAGGTCATACGTACCTGAACTTCACTCCCAGCCTGGGCGCGTCGTTCCCCGCCGCCCGAGAACTCGCGGAGAAGACCGGCTCGCTGTACGGCGGCAAGGACGGCAAGACCGGCGAGACGCTGATGAAGACCGTGCTCGCCCCGATGTTCGCCGCCCGCAATTTCAAGGTGATGAGCTGGGTCGGCCACAACATCTTCGGCAACCGCGACGGCGTCGTCCTCGACGACCCGGACAACAAGTCGTCGAAGGTCGAGACCAAGGACAAGGTGATCACCGAGATCCTCGGCTACAAGCCGGCCTCGGTCGTCTCGATCGAGTACGTCCCCGGGATGGGGGACTGGAAGACCGCGTGGGACCACATCCACTTCAAGGGGTTCCTCGGGACCAAGATGGCCCTCCAGTTCATCTGGCAGGGCTGCGACAGCCTGCTCGCCGCCCCGCTCGGCGTCGACCTCGCCCGCCTCGCCGACCTGGAAAAGCAGCGCGGCGGCAAGGGCCTGATGCGCCACCTGTCCTGCTTCTTCAAGGGCCCCGAAGGCGACGACCAGAACGACTTCTTCAAGCAATACGCCCGGCTCGAAGAGTACGTCGCCGGGCTTCGTGCGAAGGCGAAATAGAGGTCCATCATCCGCACAACGACTTCTTTCACATCACTCCAGCCGACGGACCTTCGCTCGTGAAACTCGCCTTCAGCACCAACGCATATCTCCGCCACCCGTTCGACGAAACCGCGGCGCGGATCGCGGCGATCGGCTACGAGGGGCTCGAGCTCCTGGCCGACGTCCCCCACGCCTGGCCCGCCGGCTTGCTGGACGGCCCCAAGCGGGCGATCCTCGACGCGATGGCGAAGACGGGCTTGCAGTTCTCGAACGTCAACGCGTTCATGATGAACGCGATCAACGACCATCGTCAGCCTTACTGGCATCCGTCGTTCATCGAGCCCGACCCGAACTACCGTCGCGTCCGGATCGACCACACCCGGCGGGCTCTGGAACTCTGCGCCGAACTGGGGGCTCCGCACATCACGACCGAACCCGGCGGCCCGATCAATCCCGGCCAAACCCGGCAAGAAGCGCTCGACCTGTTCGTCGAGGTGCTGAAACCCCTGGCCGAGCATGCCGAAAAGGTCGGCGTCCTGCTGTTGATCGAGCCTGAGCCGGAGCTTTTGCTCGAACGAACCGATCAGTACCTCGAGCTGGCCGACCGGGTGAACTCGCCGGCGTTGGGTCTGAATTTCGACGTCGGCCACGCCTACTGCATGAGCGAAGACCTGCCGAAGGCGATCGCGGCGCTTGCGCCTTACACGCGGCATTATCACCTGGAGGACATCGCCGCGACCCGGGTGCATCACCACCTGCCCCCCGGCGACGGCGCGATCGATTTCGCCGAGGTGATCGACGCGATCCGCAAGACCGGCTACGACGGCTGGCTCACCGTCGAACTTTACCCGTCCCAGGAGAAGCCCGACGAGGCCGCGCGCCAGGCTTACAACGTCTTGAAGCCGTTGATCTGATGCGCCGAGCCGTCTTCCCGCTGCTTCAGTTGATCCGACTCCCCAACGTCGCCGCCTCCGGGGCCGACAGCCTCGCCGGCTGGCTGCTGGTCGGCGGCGCGCTCGGCGAGCCCGCGCGCTGGCTGCCGATGGTCGGGGCCTCGATGTGTCTGTATGCGTCGGGCATGGCGCTCAACGACTATTTCGACGTGGAGGTCGACCGCCTGGAGCGTCCGAGCCGTCCGCTCCCCTCGGGCCGGGTCTCGATGCGCGTCGCCGGGGCGATCGGCTGGGGAGGGCTCGCCCTGGGCCTGGCCCTCGCCCCCCTCGGGGCGGGGGGCTTTGCCACCCTGATCGTCGCCGCGCTCCTGGCGGTCGCGATCGTGGGGTATGACGCGGGGCTCAAGCACACGGCCCTCGGTCCCGAGGTCATGGGCTCGTGCCGGGCCTTGAACATGCTGCTGGGGATGAGCGCCGCGCCCGCGTTGGGAGGCCCCGCCGCCTGGCTGGCGGCCGGCTCGTTCGGCCTGTTCGTCGTCGGCGTGACCTGGATCAGCCGCTCCGAGACCAGGACCGGCGAAACCCGCAACCTGACGATCGGCCTGACGCTCCAGAATCTGGCTTTTCTGGGACTGGCCGTCGCGGCCCTCAGTCCTGGTCGATTCCCATCGCCGCCGGTCGACCCGCCCGTGATTCCCCTCGAAGGGCTGCTCGTTCTCGTGCTGGTCGCGTTGATGGTGAATCTCGCGGACGCGCGGGCGCTCCGAGAGCCGACTCCCCGTTCCCTTCAGGGGGCGGTGAAGACCGGCGTGCTGTCTCTGGTCTGGATCGACGTGGCCCTCGTCGCCTCGATTCGGGGGCCGCAAGCCGCGGTCGCCGTCGCGCTCTTCTGGTTCCCCGCGTTCCTTCTG
>CALCIC010000962.1 GCA_937907405.1 uncultured Isosphaeraceae bacterium
CCGCCGGTCTGCCCTTCCCCGGCCATCGGGCCGGTCGAGGTCGACAGGACCAGTTCGCCGCCGCTCATCTTCAGACCCGCGCGGGGGCCGGCGGGACCGATCGCGATGATCAGCCCTCCCACCTGTGCGTATCCCAGGGCCGCGCCGGTCGGACCGAGGAGCAGCAGCCCCCCCGCCCTCAGATTGCTCCCCGCGCCGTCGGCGGACGAGCCTCGGCAGACGAGGACGACGCCGGGGGCGTCCATCCCCGCCGCCAGTTCGGGCCCGGCGTCGCCGATCAGTTCGATGGTCGCCCGCCAACCGCCTGACAATCCGGCGGCCAGCAGCCGCTGCCGCTCCACCCCCTCAAGTCGAACGTGGGTCTCGCCCCGTTCCAGGCGGCGGACGACCTCGGCGTTGATCTGGTGATAATCGCGAAGCTCGGGGACGATGATCGCGGAGGAAGCGGCGCGATCGGTCATTGCTTGCCGCGACTCCTGCCCGAGCTGACGCGCGGTCGATCGCTTTTCGCCTTCTCCGCAGCCGGCTGGGGGGCCTTCGCCGTTTCCGGAGCCGGCTGGGCGGCCTTCGGTTCGGCGGGAGCGGCCTTCGGTTCGGCGGCCACGGGCGCGGCCGGCTCTGGAAGTTGCGGCCCCCCCTGGAACAACTCCCGGGTCGGCGGCGGGTTCTTATCAAGAAACGCCTTCAAAACGGCGATCCGGGCCTTCAACGCCTCAAGGTTGGCCTTAACCTGACCAACCGGCCCCCCCACCAGGTCGATGGCCGCCTTGACGACCGGACGGATCGCGTCGTCGTACTTCTGGATGTCCGCCTTGTTCGCGGTGACCGGGCTGTTCAGGAGCCCGCTCTCGCGAAACCCGGGCCGCCCCTCGTACGTCTGGAGGATGGGCTTCATCAACACCGTGGTGTACTTCTGCGCCCGCAGCTTGTTCTCGGTGAAGCGCTCGGCGATTCGATCGCCGATCTCGGCGGCGAGCTCGGCCGTGGCGTAGGCGATGACCGTGTTGTTGTACTTGGGGACGACCGAGGTGATCTGCATAAAGCCCAAGGCCAGGGCGGCCTCGGCCCGGACTTCAAGATCGAGGTCGCCGTTGGTCAAGTACTGGAAGGCCGCCGCGGCCATGTCCGCGGTCCGCGCCGAGGTGGGCGAGTACCCCTGCCGGAGGGTCGCGAGCGTCTCAAGCGCCCGGAACTGCACCGGCCAGGGCCACTCCTCGTTCTTGACGAGCTGGTCGGCGATGAGCTTCGCCGCGTCGGCCTCCTGCGTCGCGCTCAGCTTGTTCGTATGTTCCTTGATGTTCGACAGGCCCTTGAACGCCCAGTGCTTGACCCACACGGTCTGGGTCGGATCCTTGATCTCGTCAAGAAACGTCTTGTAGGCGTCGAGACTGCCGCTCTCGCCCAGCACGATCATCGCCTGGATGCGGGGGATCAGGTGATTCTTGAGGACCGGCGGCAGTTTCTGGGCGAGAACCCGGTTGTAGACCGTTTGAAACTGGGTGTTCTTGACGGCTCGGGCCTGGAAGATCGGCTCGATCAGGGTCTTGGTCGCATCCTGAATCGCCTTGGAAGCCGCGGCGTTCGCCCCCGCCCCGCTGACGTCCAGGACGGCCTCGATGTTCTTCGGATTGGTCAGCTTGGCGATCATCGAGTCGACCACCGCGATGATCACCGCCTGATCGGGCTGGACCAACGGATCGGCGGCCATCCGCTTGAACTGATCGAACTCGGAATTGGTCGCGTCGTGCGAGACCCGAATCGGCTTGAAGTTCTTGAGGTCCATCAGGGCCGCGGCGTTGGGGTCGAGGAAGAGCTCGACCGCCACGCCTTGCTGAGTCTCGGACGGATCGAGAACGGGCGCGTCGGCGGCCTTTTCGTCCTCGTCCTTCTTGGCGGCGGCGTCCTTGGACGGCTCGGCCGCGCCCGGCTTCTGGACCGCGCCGCCGGCGTTGGCGGCCTGTCCGCTCGCCGACTCTGAAAAGAGAGGGAACGCGACGCACAAGCCCAGGACGACGGCCAGGCGGCCCCGAGATCCTCCGAGGCGGAACGGGTCGCTCCCCCCGGCGGTGAACACCTTGATCATTTCGGCAAGCCTCGTGAAAAGCCCTCGGATGCTTCTTCGATCAAAGAGCAAGCCCCGAAGTTCACCCCGCGATCGACGGGCGTTCAACCCGCGAGCCGATGAAGTTTCGACACGTCGCCCAAAAGACGGCGCGACGATCGCTCGAACTCGACTCGGCCAGGGGAGAAACGGATCGACGGTGTGGTTGACGCTGGGATCGGGAACGCTCGTCGCCGTCACGGCGGTTTCGCTATCGTCTTCTCATCTCGCGTGAATCATTACACTTCCAGCGAAACAGACGAATTCAAGCTACTCCACCATCGGCCCCCTGTCAAGTCGCCGGACGACGTCGTCGGGACCGTTTCATGACGGATTTCCGACCCCGGGCGTCGCCCGACGCGCGGGTCGTTCCGGATGCGCCGATGGTGCCGATCGGCGGGGGCCCTCCCCGCGCCGCGCCATCGGCGCAAACCGAAAACGAGGGTCGCGGAGCAGGTCGATCCGTATTCGTGTTGAGTCGGCTCGACGTGTCGGCTTACAATCAAAACCTCGGGCGCGGGCACGTCGTTCGCCGCCCCCACGAACCTTGCTCCTCCTTGCTCACATCGGTGGAGTTGCGCCGTGGTCGACGGCCCGGATCGTCCCCGCGCGAGCCTTCGACGGGCTCCAGAGACTGGATTTCCGACATGACCGAACGTCTCTACCTGTTCCCCGGCGTCATCGAGATGAACTATCAGGCCCGTCGCCGGATGGGCGTGAACGTCTACCTGATCGACGGCGGAAGCGAGTACGCCCTGATCGACGTGGGGTTCCTCGACGACCTGGTAGGCGTCCTCCAACTGATCCGCGAGCTCAAGTTCAACTTCGCGGACTGCAAGATGGTCCTGGCGTCGCACGCCGACGTCGACCACACTCAGGGGCTCGCCCGGGCCCGCGAAGTCCTCAAGTGCCAGATCGCCGCCCACCCCAAGAGCATCAAGGCGATCGAGGAAGGGGACGAGCTCTTCACCTTCGCCCGGATCGACGCCCAGGGGATCAGCATCCCCATGCCCCGCTGTAAGGTCGACGTGGTCGTCAACGAAGGCGACAAGATCAAGGTCGGCGACCGGACCCTGGAGGTGTGGAGCACCCCCGGCCACACCGCCGGACAGCTCGCCTTCCGCATGGACGACCTGCTGTTCTCCGGCGACAACATCTTCCGCGACGGCTCCGTCGGCGTCATCGACGCCCACCACGGCTCGAACATCCCCGACTACATCGCCAGCCTCACGCGG
>CALCIC010000963.1 GCA_937907405.1 uncultured Isosphaeraceae bacterium
GCGTCGCGTCGGGTTGACACGATCGGCGATCGCGATTTGAATCGCAGCCTGAATCAACGGACGTGGCGATCCCCGACGCGGAGGCTCAGGTGCTCGCGACCGACGACCCGAAAATCCGGCGGCTGGCGAGGATCGCCTCGGCCCTCGTCTGGTGGGGCTTCGTGGCGTATTTCGTCCGGTCGGTGATCCGCACCCGCGACGTCGGCCCAGACCACCTGATCGCGCTTTTGATCCTCGGATATCTCGCCGGCTGGGGGCCGTACCTGATGCTCTCGCGGCGGTCCCCAGCCGGCAAATCCGTTCGACTGGCCGCTTGCACGGCGTCGATCTTGCTGGGGTTCCTTCTGATCGAGGCGCCGGCGATCGTCCGCGTCGTGGACTATCGGTCGGTCTTTCACACGCCGACGCCCCCCTGGAAGCGCTCCGGGAACCTGCCCGACGACGCGTTGCTTTACGTCCGTGAGCCGAATCAGCGACTCCGCGCATGGTTTCAGGGAGCCGACCTCCACCGGCTTGAAGGCGTCTCCGCGTCCAGGGTCTACCATTGCGAAACGAGGCTCGACGGCCGAGGCTTTCGCAACGCCGACGACCTCGAATCCGCGCGGATCGTGATCGTCGGCGATTCGTTCGTCGAGGGGCTCCAGGCGGCCGACGACGAGTTGATCTCCGCCCAGCTCGCCAAGGCGCTCGACGCGCCGACCGCGAACCTGGGACGTACCGGCTACGGACCTCAGCAGGAGCTCGAGGTCCTCCGCCGCCACGGCCTCCCGCTCGGACCGCGAACCTGCGTCTGGGCTTTTTACGAAGGCAACGACCTGCAAGACGTCGAGACGTACGAGGCCGACCGCGAACGCGTGCGCCTGCTCCGACCCGAATCGCCGGCGCGGGCCTGGTTCGGGCGCTCGTTCCTCCGCAACGGAGCGTCCTTCCTGGTTCGCCAGGGGGACCGCGAGCCGACCATCCCGGCGCGTCGCCGAGCCGGCGAATTCCGCAACGCCGCCGGCCGGTCGACCGAGGTTTACTTCTCCTGCGGCGTCCATGAAGGCGAGGCCGAGCAGGTCGCGGGCCGTTGCGATTCTCCCGCGCTCCAGCGGTTCCAGGCGATCGTGGCCGAGGCCCACGCGCTCTGCCGAGAGAAAGGGGTCGACCTGGTCGTCGCGTTCGTGCCGTCGAAATTCCGGGTCTACCGCGATCTCTGCCGATTCGATCTCGACTCCCCCTGTCTCGGCTGGCCGGTGGACGCGCTTCCCGAGGCCGTCGAAACGGCGGTTCGCTCGGTGGGGGACGAGGTCGGCTTTCTCGATCTAACGCCCGCGCTGCACGCCCGAGCGGCCGAAGGCGAACTCGTTTATCTGGCCGACGACACCCATTGGTCCGCCCGGGGCCATCTCGCGGCGGCCCTGGCGCTCGCCGATTTCCTGATACGACGCGAGGCCGCGCGGACCGCGCTCGCCGAGCCCGCCCCCCCCTGATGCAAGATTCATGATGAAGCTCAACGCAGACCGACGCCCTGGACGACGTCGTACGACTGGTCGGCCTTGAGGTCGCCGAGCCGTATCGTCTCGCCCGAGGGCCAGACGATGATCAACTCGTCGATCTGCTGGGCCTGGCCGAGCCCGAACGTCAACGGCAGTTGGACCGACGAGAGATAGCTTTTGGCCGGGAAGAGCTGGCGGCGGCAGACTAGGCCGCCGATCCGGGCGGTGACCTTCGCCCCGATGGCGGCGCGATTCGAGGTCTTGCCGTCGCCAATGAGACGGACTCGAACCCAGTGGTTGGCGTTGCCGCCGTCGTTGCGGAGCAGCCGCGCCGGGCCGTTGTTGGCTGTCAGCACGACGTCGAGATCGCCGTCGCCGTCGATGTCGGCGTAGGTGCTGCCGCGACCGACCATGGGCCTGAACAGGTCGTGTCCGGCGCTTTCGGGGCCGACGTCGATGTACAGGTCGCGCCCTCGCTTCCCCGAATTCCAGAGAAGCTGCGCCGACTGCGCGTACCGTTCGGTCGCCTGAAACTTGGCGATCTCGGGTTCGAGATGACCGTTGGCCGAGAGCAGGTCGAGGCGGCCGTCGAGGTCGTAGTCGAAGAAGAAGAGGCCGAACTTGAGCGGCGGCTGCGTCGGCGCGCCCAGGCCGTAGAGGTTTGCGACGTCCGAGAACAACAGGCTCCCCGGCTCCTCGCTGACGTAAAGCGCCGTCATCTCGTTGGCGAAATTGCCGATGGCCAGGCCGAGCCGCTCGTCGTTCAGGAAATAAGCCCAGTCGCACCCCATCCCCCCCCGAGGCGAGGCCGATTGGTCGAACGCGACCCCCGCCAGAAGCGCGATCTCCTCGAACTTTCCCCCTCCCTTGTTATGGAAGAGGAAGTTCTGCACGGTGTCGTTGGCCACCGCGACGTCGACGAGGCCGTCGCCGTCCAGGTCGAACGGGGCGACCCCGAGCGACTTGCCGAGCGGGACTTTCTGCTCGGGCGTCAGGACCTGAACGCCCGAGGACGCGCTGACGTCGGTGAACCGTCCTCCGTCGTTGCGCAACAGCGCGCACAACGAGCCGTGGAACGCAGAAGGGGGGCCGTAGGCCCGCCCCACCCCGGGGAGTTCGGAACCCTGGGTTTTGTCGATCTCCGGGGTCCAGGTCACGTAGTTGCAAATGAATAAGTCGAGGTCCCCGTCGTTCTCGACGTCGAGAAACGCCGCGCTGGTGAGCCAGCCGTTGGGCCCCCTGGCGTTCGCGACCTCGGTCACGTCCTCGAAACGGCCCTTGCCGTTGTTCCGGAACAGGTGGCCGCCGCCGACCGCCGTGATGTAGACGTCGAGGGCGCCGTCGTTGTCGTAGTCGCCGATCGCGACCCCCTGGCCGTAGAAAGTACGATCGAGTCCGGCCTTCTTCGTGACGTCGTCGAAGCGTCCCTTGCCGTCGTTTCGATAGAGGCGCTGAGTCGGCGCGGGGTTGATTTCGTGACCGGGCCAGGGCGCCGAATTGACGAACAGGAGATCCTGGTCGCCGTCGCCGTCGTAATCGAAGAACGCCGCGCCGGCGCCCATCGTCTCGGGCAACAGCTTATCCCCGAAGGCGCCGTTGAAGTGGCTGAACGTAATCCCCGCCTCCCTGGTGACGTCGACGAACTTCACGGTCGGCGGCGTCGGGCCCTTGGAACTCGCCGCGGCCTTTCGCGTCGGCAGGGTGGTCATCGGCGCGTCCGGGACCGATTCCGGCTGCGAGTTGCAGCCCGGGAGGGCGAGGAGCAAGCCGAACGCGAGGGCCGGCCGGCGAAGAGGCATGGATCGCGTCGTAAACGTCACGGCGTCGTGGTCGATCATGCTTGGCGCTCCTCGGTTCCCCCAGCCTGGTCATGGAAGGTAAGAGAGAAGCGGGCGCGACGTCAACGGCCCTCGTTCCCTCGGCCCCTCGTTCCCGCTCGTGGGGCGAGACCCCTTGGTTGGAAAATCGCCGGTCTGATATATTAGAACGGCCTCCGACGCCCCCTCGGCGAAGGATTTATGCGATTTTATGATCGGCCGCGCGCGAACCAGGCGCGGGCCGGATACGTAGGGTGCGCTGTCGCGAATCACGCCCGCGACTGGATTGCGACTTCGTCTCGCGTGCGCGGCGGCCCGCGTGTGTTCGCCGACAGTTGGGAGAGTGGCCTTGTTCGCTGGACCGATCATCTCTCGAGAAGTGCTCACCACTCCTCGGCCGTTGCGCTATTATTTGTGGCGATCGTCGTTCGCCTGCTTCCTGTTCATCCTGCTCTGGACCGCCTGGCAGTCGATCGTCGGCTGGCAGGACGTGCGCGAGCTGGGGGTGATGGCGCGGTTCGGCGGCGTGTTGTACGGCATGTTCGCGATGCTCCAGCTCACGCTGATCCTCTTCTTCGCGCCCCTGTCGACGGCTGCGGCGGTCGCCTATGAGAAGGACCGTCGCACGTTCACGCTCCTGATGATGACGGCCCTGAGCGACCTCGAAATCGTGCTCGGCAAGCTGGTCGCCGGGCTCTTGCATATCATGAGCATGCTTGGGGCGGGGGTCGGCCTGCTTTCGCTCTGCGCGCTGTTCGGCGGGATCTCGTTCGGCCAGGTCCTCAATCTGTTCCTGGTCACGGCGGCGTCGGGGGTCGCGGGAGGGGCGATGGGTCTGCTGATCGCCCTTTGGCGCGACCGAACGTTTCAGTCGATCTCGCTGACGATTCTGATGGTCG
>CALCIC010000964.1 GCA_937907405.1 uncultured Isosphaeraceae bacterium
GCGGTCGGAGGCCGCTCAGAAGGCCGCCGGCGCGGCGAAGTAAGGAAGCCGTGATCGATCCGGGACGGGACCACGTAGGAGGGGCGGCCGCGCGTTCGGTCCGCCTCGACCCCGTCATCCGCCGTCGGCGATCCCGGATCACGCCGTCGAGAAGATCAGTCCAAGCCGTTGGGCGAACCTTCCGGATTGAATCGAGAATGCGGAATTCCCGACGCCTCATTCGACTCGTCGGAAATTCCGCGCCTTGAGTCATTTTTCGGTGTGATATAATACTTCTCGAAGGGCAGCCGGAGGAACCCGGTTTTCCGTTCCGGACCGATGGAGAGCGAACCGGGCGAAGCGTCGTCCGGCTCTGCGTCCGTCGTGGCCGCCAAGTGAAGCACAACTTCTTGAGAGTCGCAACCACGGAGCGGTCTGAGCGAACGCAAGTCTCTTTGCCCAGAAGGGTTCCGCATCCAGGACGAACCTCTTGGTCGATTCGGAAGTCATCAGGTTCGGCCTCGGTTTTCGGTGATCGGCCCAGCACGGGGAAGGAGGGACGAGTCGTCCGCCGCACCGCCTCCAACTCGGAGGATGTTCCACCATGCGCCGCTTCGGGCTCCCCTGCAAAGCTTGGCTGTTGGCGGCGCTGCTTGCATGCACGACCCTCCCCGCGAGTTGGGCCGCGCCGGCCGACGAACCGACGCCCCCGGCGACGCCGGCCGATCGGAGGACTGACGACGATCCCGAGCTGGTGCTCGAGCGAGGTCTGGACCAGGAACGGGGGCGGAACTGGGCGGCGGCCATCGAGACCTATCGCGGGGCTCTTGAGCAGTGGCCGAGCCGGGTCGACTTCAGCAGGAGGCTGCGGCTCTGCGAGTTGCATTTCAAGCTGGTGCGCCGCTACCACGACGCCAGCTTCCGAGGCGTGTTGCTCAAACTGCCGCGGGAGCTGTCGATCGAGCTTTACGGCGAGGTCCTGGAGCGGATTCAGAACTTCTACGTCGACGCCGTGCCGCTTGAGCCGCTGATCCGCCACGGCCTCGACAACCTGGAGGTGGCCCTCCGCGACCCGTCGTTCCTCAAGATCAACGGGACGAGCCCGACGCCGGAACGCGTCGAGTGGCTTCGCGGCCGGCTCCGGGCGATGCGCTCCAACCTGTCGATTCCCGACCGCGGCGCGGCGATCGAGACGGCGCTCGCCGCCTCGGACCTTGCGAGCCAGGGGATCGGACTGAACGTCACGGCGGCCCTGCTCGAATTCACCTGCGGCGCCTGCGACGCGCTCGACGATTTCACGAGCTATCTGACCCCCGCCAAGCTGGACGACCTGTACGCCATGATCGACGGCAACTTCGTCGGCCTGGGGGTCGAGTTGAAGGGGGCGCCCAACGGTCTCCGCCTGGTGGGCGTGATCCGGGGGGGCCCCGCTTGGGAAGCCGGGCTCGTCGCCGGCGACCAGATCGTCAAGATCGCCGGCAACGTGGTCAAGGG
>CALCIC010000965.1 GCA_937907405.1 uncultured Isosphaeraceae bacterium
CCCGCCGGGCGGATGACGGATACATCGAAACTTCAAATCGACGATCGCCCGCCTCAGACGCCGTTCGACGACCAGGCGGCGTAATAGGTCATCGCCGGGTAGTCGCGGACGAACCCCAACTCGGCGAGGCGTCCGGCGGCGGCGCTGGCGAGGGTCGGCTGGCCGTTGTACGACTCGACCTTGAAGACCCGGCGGTCGGGCGTGACCAGTTCGAGAACCCGCGCGAGCGCGGAGTCGATCTCGACGGCCGACGCCGACGCCAGGCCGGTCAGCCGCTTGCCGTTCGCCTCCAGGATCAGCACCGGCCGACCGCCTCGGAGCACCAGATGATTCCCCGGCGCCCGGCTCAGCCGCGCCGTGCCTCCTTCAAGCAAGGGGATGTCCAGCGGGCCCCCCGCGCCGTACAGATTCGCGGGATCGGCGGCCGAGACGAACACCTCGTCGTGGTCGAGCCCTGGAGCCGATGCGAGCGCGGCCAGCGCGGCCGCCGCCTCGTCGGTCGCGTACTGGAGGCCAGAAAGCCCCTCGACGAAGTACCCTCGGCGGACTTCACCGCGGAGTTCCAGTCGAGACAGGTGCGGCCAGAGTTCGGCCCAGGGGGGCGCCCAGGGGTCGAGCATGACGACCTCGCGAGTCAACACGCCGTACCGCTCGAACAGATGGTCGATCCAGGCCAGCAAGCCGGCCTCGACGTCTTCGGCGGCCGACTCGATCACCGCCCATCGCCCTTCGGGCCTGCCGATCTGAATTCGCCTCGACCGCGAGCCGCGCCGACCGGCTCGCGGCGCCGCGGCCTCGTTCAGGGCCTGGAGCGCGTCGAAACCGCCGGGCCTCAACGGGTCGAAACGATCATTGCCCACCGCGCCCCGCTCCAGCAAGGCGCGTAAGCCGCGACGCACCGTGATCGGGTCGGCATTCGTCGCTCGGGCCAGGTCGACTGCGAAACTCGCTCCTCGTCGCTCCAACGCGTCGAGAACCAGCCGCGCGTTCTCATCGAGCGGTTCGATCTCGCCGGCCTCGGGCCAGCCGCCGCCGAAATCCCGCGTGACGATCGCCGTCAGCGGCTCCTCGCGGCCGGACGACGACGCCCGCCAGCGCCAACCATCGCCGGCGAGCAGTTCGTCGAGAAGCGACGGCCGGTAGTCGACGACCCGGCGAGGGAGCAACTCAGTCTCCCAGAAACGGGCCGTCGCGGCGAACCCCTGAAGCTGTTCAAGCGCCTGCTCCAACCCTTCGGCGCCGGCCAGGCGTCCGGCCGGATCGAGGTGCTGGCGACGGAGGACGAAGTCGGCGAAGACCTCGGGGCGCACGGCCACGCTCTCGCGACGGCGGTTGGCGACGGCCAGGCGCTGGATCTCCGTCAGGTTCTCGCGATCAACCCAACGCGGGCCGTCTCCCCCTTCATCGATCTGAACGACCTCGCGCGATTCCACCCACTGTTCGAGAAGTTCGCGAGCGACCTCCGGGGCGATCGGATACCGGCGGACCACGTCGGCCAGGCCGACCAGCGCATGCGTCCGCAGAAACCGCCGGACGATCATCTCCACGGCCTCTCGATCGAGATCGCGCGGCGATTCAAAGGCGGCCCGATAAAGGCCGTGCTCCTCGGCCGAGATCCAGCGCCCCGGCTGATCGGCGCCGGCCAGCTCGATCCAGACCGCCCTGCCCTGATCGCGTAGATCGAGCGCGAACTGCTCCATCGGGCCGGACAACTCGGATGCGTTCAGATCGCCCAGAACGCGAAGGGTTTCGCTCATTTCCTCAACGGTCCGGGGGGGCGAGCCGCGCTGGCGAAGCCGGGCCTCGACGCGGCCGACGGCCTGGACGTCGAGCCCTCGTCCGGCGTCGAGGCCGTGGAGAAGCCCGTCCAGCAGGTCTTCATCGACGGCCGTCCGGGTCGGCTGGGCGACGTTGCGACGAGGCTCGTCCCACTCGTACAGATAGGCGGCGGTGAATTGAAAGACCAGTTCCGAAGCGAACGGCGACGGCGTCTCGCCGCTTCGCTTCTCCACCCGGATCGTTCCATCGGCGACAGCGTCGAGGAACGCGCGCACCCGGGGCATCTCAAGGTCGTCGTTGAGGCACTCGCGGAACGTCTCGACGACGATCGGGAAGTCGGGGAACTTGCCGACGACCTGGAGCAGATCCTTCGCCCGCAGTCGCTGAAGCCACAGCGGCGTCCGCTTGGCGGGGTCGGGACGAGGCATCAGCAAGGCCCGGCCGGCGTTCTGGCGGAACCGCAGGCCGAAGAGCGCGGTATCGGGCAAGACGCGACGCACCAAACGCTCGGCCTCGGCCCCGTCGAGGCCGTCGAGCAGGTCGAGCGGCGGCTCGTCCATCTGGGGAAGCCGGAACAACAGGCCGTCGTCGCCGTGCAGGCACGAGGCCGTCACGCCGTACCGCTCCTCAATCACCCCCAGCAGCGCGAGCTTCAACCCCTGGTGCATCCGGCCGAACGGCGAAAGCACCGCAAGGGCCGTCTCCCCGGCCGGGTCGCGGAAGCTTTCGACCAGCACGGTGCGATCATCCGGGACGACCCCCGCAAGCCGCTTCTGACGGCCGACGTGGCGGATCAAGAACCGCGCGGCGAGGGCTTCGAGCCGGCATTCGGCTTCGAGCCAGTCGGGCAACGAAGGGTCGTCGAGCCGCGCGACGATCTCGCGCGTGAGCACGCCGACGGCCTCCCCGAGTTCCAGCGATCGCGGGCTGGTCTCGCCGCGCCAGAACGGCGTCACGGCCTGCCCCCCGTGCGCCGGGCTGACGATCATCCGATGGACGTCGATCGCGTCGATCCGCCAGGTGTTGTTGCCCAGCATGAAGCTCTCGCCGACCCGGCGCTCGAAGACGAATTCCTCGTCCAGCTCGCCCAGACGCGGCCCTCCCTCCCCCAGATAGACCGGGTAATGCCCAAGGTCGGGGATGGTCCCGCCGCCGACCAACGCCAGCCGCGCGGTTCCCGGCAGAGGAGCCAATCGGTTGTGAACGCGATCCCAGACGATCCGCGCCCGGAGATCGCGCAACGAGCCGGTCGGATACCGACCCGAGACGAGGAGCAGCACCCGCTCGAACGCATCGGCCGAAAGGTCGCGAAACGGGTACGCCCGGCGGATCAGATCGAAGAGCGCGGGGGCGTTCCAGGCGTCCATCGCCACGCAGGCGACGACCTGTTGCGCCAGGACGTCCAGGCAGTTGCGCGGGACGCGAAGCGGCTCGACGTCGCCGGCGAGCATCGCCCGCGCGAGCGCGGCGGTTTCGAGCAAGTCGGCCGGCGTCTTGGCGAGGAACCGCCCCTTGCTCACTCCCCCCACCAGATGGCCGGACCGTCCCACGCGCTGGAGCCCCCGCGCGACGTTGCCCGGCGACTCGACCTGGCAGACCAGATCCACCTCGCCCATGTCGATGCCTAGCTCAAGCGACGCCGTGGTGACGACCGCGCGGAGGTCGGCGTTCTTGAGCATCTCCTCGGTCGCCCGGCGCTCGTCGAGGCTCAGGCTGCCGTGATGGGCCCGAAACGCCGGGGCCGTCGGCTCGTCGGCGGCCGCGCCCTCGACGTTGTTCTCAACCAGCTCGTTGAGCTTGGCGGTCAGCTTCTCGACGGTCCGCCGGCTGTTGGCGAAGACGATCGTCGAGCGATGGTTCTCGACCAGTCCCAGAATGCGGTCCTCGATCGCCGGCCAGATCGTCCCCGGCCCGCCGAGCGCCGGCGCCTGGCCCCCTTGCGGCCAGATCACCCGCAGATCGATCGGTTTCCGCCCGCCGGCGTCGATGATCGTCACGGGTCGATCGCCGCCCAGATAGCGCGCGACTTCATCGAGCGGCCGTTGCGTCGCCGAGAGGCCGATCCGCACGAACGACCGCGCGCCGAGGGCTTCGAGGCGTTCGAGGAGCAACGCCAGAAAAACCCCTCGCTTGTTGCCGCAGACCGCGTGGATCTCGTCGACGATGACGTGCGTGACGTTGCGGAGGACCTCGCGGGCCCCGCACGTGAGCATGAGATGCAACGACTCGGGAGTCGTGATGAGGATCTCGGGGGGCTTCCGCGCGATCCGCGCCCGTTCCGAGCTCGGGGTGTCGCCGCTTCGAACCGCCACGGAAAGAGCCCGCAAGGGCTCGTCCATCTCCTCGGACTCGGCGAGGATGCCGTCGAGCGGCGCCTGGAGGTTGCGGCGGACGTCCTCGTTCAGCGCCTTGAGCGGCGAGACGTAAAGGATCTGGACCCCGGCCGCGCGTCGAGGCGCGCGCCAGAGCAGATCGAGCCCCGCCAGAAAGGCCGACAGCGTCTTTCCCGACCCGGTCGGGGCGACGATGAGCGTGTTCTCCCCCGCCGCGATCGCCGGCCACCCGAGCCGCTGCGGCAGCGTCGGCGCGCCGAGCCGCGACCGAAACCAGCTCGCCACCGGAGGCAGAAACCGGTCGAGCGCGTCAGGCGGCCGGATGTTGTTCTCCTCGACCTTGCGAGCTTTCGGCATCGTGCTGCACTTTCCGGGATTTGCCCGGATCGAAACGGCGGGTCATCTGGGATTGGCGACGTGATTCGGGCGGAGCATCAGAAACGTTCTCAGGGGCATTCGTCACACCTGAATCGATTGTCGATTTATTGCCTTGTTTATCGTGCATCGCGTTCCCGAACGCTTTGAGGTCCTTGACTACCTGCTGTCGTCTAGCTTCCTCCCTCCGGGCACATTCTCCCGGGGGGCTGACGACCCGACGCTTTTGATTATGACGCCACCGGCGGCGACGCCGGAGTCTGATTCTCAGCCCGACGCGCGAGCGAGGGTTCTTTGATCGTCAGCCCGACGCGCGAGCGAG
>CALCIC010000966.1 GCA_937907405.1 uncultured Isosphaeraceae bacterium
AGCCGTCGTTGTAGATGACGGAAGTATAGCAAGACCGTCCAGCGATGGGGAATTCCCCATGCTCCCCGCCTCAATCGAGCTTGGCGCGAACGACTTGCGGGTCGGCCTTGCCTCGCGGGGGATCGATCCGCAGATGCGGCGCCAGCCGGGCCATCGTCGCCGGACCGATCCCCTTGACCCGCCGATCGAAGTCGTCGAGCGAGGCGAACGCCCCCTCTCGACGCGCCTCGACGACCCGCGCCGCCAGCTTCGGGCCGATCCCCGGCAGCGCCGACAACAACTCGGCGGGCGCCGCGTTGAGGTCCACGATCAAGGTCGGCGGCGGAAGGTGGTCGGACGGCTCCCCGTCTTGACCGATCCCCAACAGCGCCAGGCCGCCGCCGAGCGTCGCGCAGGCCAGTATCCGGCGGACTTCCAGAGTCCACGGCCAGACAGTCGAAGCCCGGTCTGCATCGTCTGGCATCGCGACCTCAAGAACACGTGGCAATCATCCTTCTCCCCCCGGGAGAAGGCGCCCGAAGGCCGGATGAGGGGCGTCGGAGCCAGAACGAGCCAATGCTCGCGCCATCGTTGATCCCGACGATACGAGACGAACCTCGACGACGGCAAGCCCCGTCCCGTCCGGGCGTCGTATACAATAACGGAGAGTCGGAAACCGCGAGCCGGATTCGCAGGAGGGTTCGTTCATGGCGACGGCGTCCCGAGGCATCGCGAGCAAGCAACCGGAGGCGGGGTCGGGGCGGCTCGATCCCGAACGGCTTGAGCAACGGACGCGGGAGATCGGCCGCGAACTGTTCGCCCGGGTCGGCCGCGCGGCGCGCCCCTGGCGGCGCGGGTGGTGGGAAGAACGGTTCATGAACTGGATGCTCGACGACCCCCAGGTGCGGGTCCAGCTTTTCCGGTTCATCGACGTCCTGCCCGCGCTTCGCACGCCCGAAGCGGTGGCCCGGCACCTGGCCGAGTACCTCGACGAGGCCGACGGCCGCGTCCCCTGGCCGCTCCGGACCGCCGTCGACCTGACGCCGCCGGGCTCCGACCGTGAAGTCCTGCTGGCCCGGTCGGCGCGCGCGGCGGCCGAGGTCATGGCGCGCAAGTTCATCGCCGGCTCGACCCCCGACGAGGCGCTTCAGACGGTCTTGAAGCTGCGCAAGCGGCGGCTGGCGTTCACGGCCGACCTGCTGGGCGAGGCCGTCATCAGCGAGGCCGAGGCCGACGTCTACCAGCAGACCTGCCTCGACCTGATCCGGGGGCTCGCCGGGCCGCTCGCCGCGCTTCCCGAAGACCCGCTGATCGACCGCGACCACGACGGCCCGATCCCGCGCGTCAACCTGTCGCTCAAGCTGTCGAGCCTGACCACGTTCTTCGACCCGATCCACCCCGAGGCGTCCATCGACGCGGTCGCCGCTCGGCTGCGGCCGATCCTCCAGACGGCCCGCGACAAGGGCGCGTACATCCACGTCGATATGGAGCAGTACGCGTTCCGGGGGCTCAGCCACGACCTGTTCCGCCGGGTGCTGACCGAGCCCGCGTTCCGCGACTGGTCCGACGTCGGGATCGTCGTCCAGGCTTATCAGCCCGAGGCCGAGGATTTGCTGCGAGGCCTTCGCGAATGGGTCGACGATCGCGGCGCGCCGATCACCGTCCGACTGGTCAAGGGAGCCTACTGGGACTACGAGGTCCTCACCGCCCGCCGCTTGGGGTGGCCCGAGCCGGTCTACCTTCAGAAGTGGCAGAGCGACGCCGGTTTCGAGCGCTGCACGGACTACCTGATGGAGCATCACGAGGCGCTCCGGCCGGCGATCGCCAGCCACAACCTGCGGAGCCTGGCCCACGCGATCGCGACGGCCGAGGCGATGGGGGTCCCCCGCGACGGCTACGAGCTGCAAACGCTCTACGGCATGGGCGACGCGATCCAGGACGCGCTGGTCGCGCGTGGCGAGCGGGTTCGGGTTTACACCCCTTACGGCCGGATGCTGCCGGGGATGGCGTACCTGGTGCGCCGGCTCCTGGAAAACACGTCGAACGAATCGTTCATCAAGGTCAGCGGCTCGTCGACCGCCCTCGTCGACGACCTGCTCCGCAACCCCGAGGAGACCGGCGCCATGCTCTTGCGTTCCCGACGTCCGCGGACCGAACCGGCCGCGCCGGCCTCTCCCCTGCCGCCGTTCCACAACCAGCCGGCCGCCGACTTCGCCCGCCCCGAGAACCGCCGGGCGATGACCGAGGCGCTCCAGAAGGTCGACCGCGAACTGGGTAAGGACTACCCGCTATTGATCAACGGCGAGGCCGTCGAGACCCCCGGCCGGTCGATCGAGTCGCTCGATCCCAGCCGGTCGTCGCGGATCGTGGGGCGGACCGCGTCGGCCGGGGCCGAGCACGCCGATGCGGCCGTGAAGGCGGCGCGCGCCGCATCGGCCTCGTGGGCGGCCACGTCGGCCGTCGATCGCGCGGGGGTCCTGATCCGCGCGGCGGCGATCCTGCGCGAGCGGATCTTCGAGCTGTCGGCCTGGGAGGTCCACGAGTGCGGCAAGCCCTGGCGCGAGGCCGTCGGCGACGTCGCCGAGGCGATCGACTTCTGCGAGTTCTACGCCCGCGAGATGATCCGCCTGGCCGAGCCGAGACGCCGCGACGTGCCCGGCGAGACCAACGCCTGCGAGCACGTCGCGCGCGGCGTCGCGGTGGTCGTCCCCCCCTGGAACTTCCCCCTGGCGATTCCCTGCGGCATGACCGTCGCCCCCCTGGTCGCGGGCGATCCGGTGATCCTCAAGCCGGCCGAGCAGTCGCCGGTGATCGCCTGGAAACTCGTCGAGATCCTCCGCGAGGCGGGCGTCCCCGACGGCGCGCTGCACTACCTGCCCGGCCTGGGCGAAGAGGTCGGCCAGGCGCTCGTGCATCACCCGGACGTCGACCTGATCTCGTTCACCGGCTCGCGCGACGTCGGGCTGTTGATCAACCGCCAGGCGGCCGAGACCCGGCCCGGACAGACGCACGTCAAGCGGGTGGTCGCCGAGATGGGGGGCAAGAACGCGATCATCATCGATGAGGACGCGGACCTTGACGAAGCGGTCGTCGGCGTGATCGAGAGCGCCTTCGGCTACGCCGGCCAGAAGTGCTCGGCCTGCTCGCGGGTGATCGTGCTCGAAGGGATCTACGACGCCTTCGTCGCCCGGCTGGCCGAGGCCGGCAAGGCCGTGGTCGTCGGCCCGGCGGCCGACCCCGAGACGTTCGTCGGCCCGCTGATCGACGCCGACGCCCGCGCCCGCGTCCTCGAATACCGCAAGCTCGCCGCGATCGAAGGGCGCGTCGTGCTCGACTCCGACGCGTCCGAGCTGGCCGACCGCGGCTATTTCGTCGGGCCGATGATCGTCGCCGACGTCCCGCCGAACTCCCGGATCGCGCAAGAGGAGATCTTCGGCCCGCTGCTGGCCGTCGTCAAGGCGAACGACCTGACCGAAGCCCTGGCGATCGCCAACGGGACGGCCTACGCCTTGACCGGCGGCGTCTACTCGCGGAGCCCGGCGAGCATCGACCGCGTCCGCCGCGAGTTCCGGGTCGGCAACCTCTACATCAACCGGACCATCACCGGCGCCCTGGTCGACCGCCAGCCGTTCGGCGGGTTCAAGCTCTCGGGCCTGGGCTCGAAGGCCGGCGGCTCCGAGTACCTGCTCGAATTCCTGCTGACCAGATGCGTGACCGAGAACACCATGCGCCGCGGCTTCGCCCCCGACGACGACCTCGCCGAAGCCGTCGAGGGGGGCTGATGCAACGGGGCCGAAAGTATTCCCTTCTCCCCTCGCGGGAGAAGGTGCCCCGAAGGGGCGGATGAGGGTCGCGGGAATCATCACGGATTCTTCGATTCCGGCGCGACCGACCTCGAAATCCCGCGACCCTCATCCGGCCTTCGGCCACCTTCTCCCGGGGGGAGAAGGATGATTGCGACAGCCTGTCTTTGGGCCGCGGGAGGCGGGAATCAGGAGTTTGATTTTCGTTCGCTCCCAGAGCCCGGCTACAATTCCGGCCGGCGCGGAACGGGAACCCGTCACCCCGCGCGGCGAGGTCGCGGGCGGAGCGGGCTGGCCGCGCGGGGCGTGATCGGATCGGCGAAGCTCGCCCGATGGGGGGCCTCGACGGTCTGGTAATCGGCGAACCGCATCCGCACGCCCTCGTGACGGGTGTTGGCGACGAAGACGATCTCGGACTGCTCGGCGAGCGAGGAGTCGACGATCGTCATGAGCCCGTACAGCCGGCCGAACGGCGGGATCGCCCCCGGCTCGCAGTTGGGGAACATCCGCGTGACTTGCTCGGCCGTCGCCAGCCGGACGGCGCCCGGGTCGAGCCCGATCACGTCGCACAGGCGGTCCATGTTGATCCGCGAGGTCGCGGGAAGAACGGTCAGCACGTAGTCGACGCCGACCTTGACCAGAACGGTCTTGGCCACGGCCCGCCCGGGTACGTGCAGGCTGCTCGCCAGCTTCGCCGCCGAGGAGGCGGGGGGATGCAGCAGGGTCTTGAACCAGACGCGGTGACTGCGCAGGTAGTCCACGAGATACATCGGTGTCGCCTCCTGAAGATGAATGCCCACGGGAAGTATAAACCCCCTAAACCCCCAGGGAGCCGAGACGCAAGGTTTTCGAGACCCGGATAATCAGCGCAGCCCGCAAGCCTGCAATTCGTCGGCGAAAAGAAGTCGAATACCAGCCCGAGCCGATCGCTCCCTCGCTCGCGCGTCGGGCTGGCCCCCAACTCCCTACGATCGCGACGATCGCCAAAAAAGCGTCGCCGCATCTGGACAAACTAAGCGGCCGTTTTC
>CALCIC010000967.1 GCA_937907405.1 uncultured Isosphaeraceae bacterium
CGCGAGTTCGGCGCCGAAGGCATCGGCCTCTGCCGCACCGAGCACATGTTCTTCGAGGGGCAGCGGATCGTCGACATGCGGAAGATGATCCTCGCCGACGACGCGGCGGGGCGAGTCAAGGCCCTTGAGGCCCTTGAGCCGTACCAGAAGGCGGACTTCGTCGGCATCTTCGAGGCGATGGACGGGCTCCCGGTGACCATCCGGCTGCTCGACCCGCCGCTCCACGAGTTCCTCCCCCACGACGACGCCGGACAGGCCGAGGTCGCCAAACAGCTCGGCATCCCGGTCGAGAAGGTCAAGCGCCGGGTCGAGCAGCTTCACGAAGCCAACCCGATGCTCGGCCTTCGCGGCTGCCGTCTGCCGATCAAGTTCCCCGAGATCGGCGACATGCAGGTCCGGGCCATCCTCGAAGCCGCCGTCGAGGTCCAGAAGAAGGGGAAGAAGGTCCTTCCCGAGATCATGATCCCGCTGATCGGCACCGTCGAGGAGCTGAGCATCCTCAAGAAGCGGGCGCTGGTCGTCGCCGAGGAGGTCTTCAAGAAGGCCGGGGCCAAGGTCGAGTTCCTGATCGGAACGATGATCGAGATCCCCCGAGCCGCTCTGACGGCCGACAAGATCGCCGAGGAGGCCGAGTTCTTCTCGTTCGGCACCAACGACCTGACGCAGCTCACCTTCGGGTTCAGCCGCGACGACATCGGCTCGTTCATGCCGGCCTACATCGAGCACAAGGTCCTCCCGGTCGACCCGTTCCAGACGCTCGACCAGTCGGGCGTCGGCCAACTCGTCGAGATGGGCACCAGCAAGGGCCGTCAGTCGCGCAAGGCGAAGCACGACGAACACCTCAAGGTCGGCATCTGCGGCGAGCACGGCGGCGATCCCGAGAGCGTGGTCTTCTGCCACAACGTCGGCATGGACTACGTCTCGTGCTCCCCGTTCCGAGTGCCCATCGCCCGCCTCGCCGCGGCGCAGGCCGCGCTCGGCGCCGCGACCCAGCGCGACAGGTAATTCAAGACGAACGTCTTGATGCGACCGTCACATGAAGAAAGACCGCCGGCGCGTCAGCCCGGCGGTCTTTTTTTGACGGCTCTCGGTCGAAGCGCCGAAACTTCGGTAAACTCGACGCGTGGCTCTGCGATATCGCACCTTCGATGGGATGACGAGATGACGACACGACGAAAAGCCCTCACGCTGATCGCCGCGGGCTGCCTGGCCTGCATTCTCAGCTACGGATCGACGTCCACGCGGGCCGCCGACGAGGCGCCGAAACCGGGGGCGACGCTCAAGGGCAAGGACGCGCTCGGCGACTGGACGACCGACGCGCCGGGAGTGCGCCGGCTGATCACGCTCGACGACCTCGCGGCCCCGTTCGACACCGGCTCGGCCAACAACCACCCGCGCGTCGTCAAGCGGCCCGAGGGCGCCTGGCCGAAAGTCCCCGAGGGCTTCGAGGTCACCGAGTTCGCGACCGGTTTGCGCAATCCGCGAGCGATCGTCCGCGCCCCCAACGGCGACGTGTTCCTCAGCGAGAGCCAGGCCAACCGCGTCCGCGTGCTCCGCGACAAGGACGGCGACGGCAAGCCCGAGGTGAGCGAGGTGTTCGCCGCCGGCCTCTCCCGGCCGTTCGGCATCGCATTCTATCCGCCGGGTCCCGAGCCGAAGTTCGTCTACGTCGGCAATACCGATTCGGTCGTCCGGTTCCCGTACAAGAACGGCGACGTGAAGGCGTCGGGACCGGCCGAGACGATCATCGACGACGTCCCCAGCGGTAAAGAAAGCGTCGGCGGCGGCGGGCACTGGACCCGCGATCTTGAGTTTTCCAGCGACGGCGAAATCCTGTTCGTCTCGGTCGGCTCGCGATCGAACGTCAACGACGACAAGGCCGAGACTCGCCGCGCCGACATCCTCGCATTCGACCCCGACGGCAAGAACGAGCGGGTCTACGCCACCGGCATCCGCAACCCCGTCGGCCTGGCCAAGCACCCCCGCACCGGTCAGCTTTGGACCTCGGTCAACGAGCGCGACGGCCTGGGCGACCACCTGGTCCCCGACTACATCACGCAGGTCCAGGAAGGGGGCTTCTACGGCTGGCCCTGGTACTACATCGGCGGCAACCAGGACCCGCGGCACAAGGGGAAGCGGCCCGAGTTGGGGAAGAAAGTGATCGTCCCCGACGTGCTGCTCCAGTCGCATTCGGCGTCGCTCGACTTGACGTTCTACGACGGCAAGCAGTTCCCCGCCGAGTACCACGACCACGTCTTCGCGGCCGAGCACGGCTCATGGAACCGCGCCCGGCGGACCGGCTACAAGGTGATCCGCGTTCCGGTCGTCAACGGCGAGGCGACGGGCGAGTACGAGGATTTCATGGTCGGCTTCGTAACTCCCAGCGGGGACGTCTGGGGACGACCGGTGGGGGTCGCCACGGCCGCCGACGGCGCGCTGCTGGTCACCGACGACGGCTCGGGGACCGTCTGGAGAGTCGCCTATGTCGGCAAGAAGTGACCATCCCGCCGACGGGCCCTCGACGGTCGCGGCGCGGGGGTTCACGCTGATTGAACTCCTCGTCGTAATCGCGATCACCGCCGTTTTGATCGCGCTCTTGCTGCCGGCGGTGCAGTCGGCCCGCGAGGCGGCGCGACGCGCGCAGTGCGTGAACAACTTGAAGCAGATCGGCGTCGCACTGCACAACTACCACGACACGCTCGGGGGCTTTCCGGTCGGGTTTCTCTACCCGACCGGAAAGATTCCATCGACGACCTCGCCGTTGCAATATCGCTGGTCGGCGCTCGCGCAGCTCAGCCCGTTCCTCGAGCAATCCGCGCTGTTCAACGCATTTAACTTTGATTTCGCGATCGCCTACAAGCCGACCGGCGCCGGGGCGTTCTGGCCGTTCCATCCGGCCAACACGTCGGCGATGGCGGTCAACGTCGCGACGTTCGTCTGCCCGAGCGACGGCTTCGGGCCGCCTTCCGACACGTCGGGGCCGACGAACTACGTCTTTTGCACCGGCGACGGCGCCCCGGCCGGCGACGCCGCGAACGCCAATGGGATGTTCATCATGGGCCCGTCGATGTCGCTTCGGAATGCGACCGACGGGTCGAGCAACACCGTCGCGACGTCGGAACAACTCCTGGGGACGCCCGGCGACTACACGCAGACGACCCCCGCGCCGATCCCGACGATTCCCGCCCGCGCGTTCGCCCGCGTCGCCGGGCCGCTGCTCGACGACTCTTCGTGCGCCGCGGCGCCGGCGGGCTGGCTGTTCAACAAGGGCGCCAACTGGTGGGACGGCAACTACCTCAACACGCTGTACAACCACCATGAACCCCCCGACAGCGGCCGATACGACTGCATCGTCTACCACAACCCCGGCTGGAAGGCCGCCCGCAGCCATCATTCCGGCGGCGTCAACGCCCTCTTCTGCGACGGCCACGTCCAGTTCGCCACAAGCTCCGTCGATCCTCTCCTTTGGCGCGGCCTGGCGACGCGCGCGGGGGGCGAGATCGTTTCGGGATCGTTCTAGCATTTGAGGATGACTGTTTATGGATGATGAGTTTACGTTTAAATCGAAGAAACGCATGGATCTACGGCGCGAGCGGTTGCTGCTGTTGATGTTGGCGTCGGTTCAGTTCACGAGCATCGTCGACTTCATGGTCGTGATGCCGTTGGGGCCGCAGTTGATGCGCGCGCTTCAGATCAACCCGGCGCAGTTCGGGCTGATCGTCTCGTGCTACACGATCGCCGCGGGACTTGCCGGATTGACCGCGTCGTCGGTGCTCGATCGGTTCGGGCGGAAGTCGGCGTTCCTGACGTTGTACGCGGGCTTTTTGATCGGCACGCTGCTTTGCGGGCTATCGTGGTCGTATGGCACTCTGCTGGCGGCCCGCGTGGTGACCGGCGCGTTCGGCGGGATCTTGGGCGGAATGTCGCTGGCGATCGTCGGCGACGTGTTTCCCGAGGAGCGCCGGGGGAGGGCGACGGGGGTCCTCATGTCGGCCTTCGCCGTGGCGTCGGTCGTCGGGGTCCCGGTCGGCCTCTGGCTGGGCACGAAGTACGGCTGGCAGACGCCGTTCCTGGTGCTCGCGGCGCTGGCTTTCCCGATCTTCTTCATCGCGTTGCGGACGCTGCCGCCGCTCCGCGAGCATTTGATCGGCGAACCCCACGCGCATCCGCTGCGGAAGCTCGTCGCGACGTTCGCTCACGGCGGCCATCTTCGCGCCTTCGCGCTGACGATCGCCCTGATGTTCGGCAGCTTCTCGCTGATCCCATACATCAGCGTCTACCTCGTCTCGAACGCGGGTGTCTTGGAGGAGCAGCTCCCCTGGGTTTACGTGACCGGCGGGGCGTTGACGCTCGTCGGCGCGCCGTGGATCGGCCGGATGGCGGACCGCTTCGGCAAGCTGCAAGTCTACCGGGTCGTGGCGGTGATCTCGGGCGGCTTGATGCTCGCGGTCGCCAACCTCTGGGTCGCCCCGTTGATCGTCTCGGTCGGACTGGTCGGCGTGCTCATGGTGGCCAACGCCGGACGGATGGTCGCCGCGCTGGCGATGATCACCGGCAGCGTCGAGCGCGCTCAGCGCGGCGGGTTCATGAGCGCCAACTCGGCCGTGCAGCACCTGGCGTCGGGCCTCGGCGCGTACATCGGCGGTCTGATCCTGGTCAAGCGCGCCGACGGCGTTCTCTTGCACTTCGACCGCGTCGGCCTGCTCGCGGCGGCGTTCACCGCGCTGAGCATCTGGCTCGCCGGTCGCGTCCGTACGGCGAAGGAACCGGCGAGAGCGGCCACCACGATCCCGGAAGCCGCCTAGGCGTCGCTCGTCAGTCGCGTTGCTTGCGGTAATGCCCCATCGTGGATGCGACGGCGCGGCGCCAGCGTTGGAGGGCGCGAGAGCGCCATTCGTATCCGCGAGCGGGCTCGAAGGTTCTGCCGCCGGACTGGAGTAGGGACACGGCCGCCTCGCGGTTCGGGAAAAGACCGACTCCGACGCCGGCCAGAAGTGCGGCGCCCAGCGCGGTCGATTCGGTCTGCGGGCTGCGGTCGATCGGCTGGCCGAGGACGTCGGCCTGAAACTGGAGGAAGGCGTCCGACTGCGACATCCCGCCGTCGACCCTCATTCGCTGCAAGGAACCGCCGAGGTCGTCCTCGATGGCCTCGATCAGGTCGCTGATCTGGAACGCGACCCCTTCGAGCACCGCGCGGGCGACGTCGGCGATGCTGGTGGCGCGGGTGAGTCCGAAGATCGTGCCGCGCGCCGAGGGTTCCCAGTGCGGCGCGCCCAGGCCGGTGAGGGCCGGCACGAAGACGACTTCACACTCGGGATCGCCGCACAGCGCCAGGTCGCCGATCTCCGCCGCCGAGCTGATCGCCTTGAGGCCGTCGCGAAACCATTGCACGGCCGCGCCGGCGATGAACACGCTCCCCTCAAGAGCATACTGCGGCGGTTC
>CALCIC010000968.1 GCA_937907405.1 uncultured Isosphaeraceae bacterium
CGTGCTTCACCCCGTTCTACTGCTCCATCGACGCCCTGCCGGCCTCGTACACGACCGGGACCTACAAGAAGTTCTCATGGGATTCCGCGTGGTGGGTGACGAACCTGGTCGGCAACCTGACCTACGACCGCTGGTCGCGCGTCTACCCCGACGTCCAGAAGGCCCAGGCCGAGCAGGAGGCGAAGATCCTGAAGATGCAGCCGATCATCGAGGAGACCGCCGCCAAGCTGGCCGAAGCCGACCCGGCCCTCGCGAAATCGTTCCTCACCAACTACTCGGTCGCGACCGCCGAGGCCCTCTTCCGCCGCTGGCAAGACCTGGCCGGGGAGATCATCGCCAAGAACGTCGACGGCTACGTCAAGGTCCCCAACGCCCGCTCCAAGGCCGTCGGCTACTCCGAGGAATGGCTCCGCCACGTCGTCGAGTCCCGTCCCGACCAGTTCATCCTCCCCAAGACCGACAAGCCCGTCGAGACGGATCATTAGCCGACGGCGTTCCCTTCCTGTCACAATGGTGGCATCATGGGCATGTATCCGAGCGACTGTGGCCGCATGAAGTTCGGGACGCAGTTTATCGACATAGACGATTTTATCCGCTGTTGCCTTGGAAGGATGGGGCTACCTCGTGATTGGGCACGCTGAGCGAAGAGTCAATCAGCCTGGCCAACTCAGCCATCTCGAGCGGCAACGGCCAAGCGCGACGGCCGTCGGAAGGGGGACAGGCACCGAGCGAGTACCCTCGGAGCCAGTCCCCGTTGCGCCGACTCTCACCGAGGCGTCCTCCGCCGTGCTTATACAAGGCCGCGTCACAGCCGCGGCGCCACGTCCTCCATCAGCCGGCGGAGGCCGTCGAGCGTCTCCTCGTGCGACAGGCCCGCCCAGCGGACCTCGGCGTTGAGGACGTCGAAGGGGGCCTCGGCGTGAAGTTCGAGGAGGAGGCGCGCCACCGTCTCGGGACCGCCGACGACGAAGTTGATCGGGTGGCCGCAGAGGTCGGCGGGGTCGTCGGGCTCGACGGCCTCGGCGGGGATCTTGCCCTCGGCGCGGAACCGCCGCCAGAGGGTCCGGAGCGCGGGCTCGACGATCGCGAACGCGGCGCGGTCGTCGGGGCCGACGAACACCGGGCGGTTGGCGGCGATCAGGCCCGCGCCCCCGGCCTCGCGGTAGGCGGCGGAATACTCCCGGTACTGTTCGGGCGTGCGGAGGTGAGAGAAAAGCATATTGAAGCGCAAGAGCCCGGCGATCCGAGCCGACCCCGCGCTGTTGACGGCCACCCAGCAGCGATCGGGCAGGTCCGCCGGGGAGGTCGGCAATAAGCGGTGCGGCGGCACGTTGAAGAACCGCGGGGAGACCTCGGACCAGTCGCCGCTCCAGGTCGCGCGGATCACCCGGAGCGCCTCGGCGAACCGGGCCTGACGCGTGGCGTCGTCCGTCGTCCCAGCCCCGAACAACCCGGCCTCCTCGGGCGTGCTGCCGCTCCCGAAGCCGAACGCCGACCGTCCTCCCATCAACGCATCAGCGACCGCCACTTGCTCGGCGGCGTCCAGCGGGTGATGCAGGTTTAGACAGATGATCGCGGTCCCAAGCCGGATCGACCGCGTCCGCCCGGCCAGATGCAGGGCGAACAGCAAGGGGGTGGGCAGGTGCCCCGCGTGGAGGTGGGCGTGGTGCTCGGCGAACCAGGCGTACCGCGCGCCCAGGCGATCGGCCAGGCCGACCAGCTCGGCGACCTCGTCGAAGATCGCGGTCGAGGGCCGATCGGCCGGCCCTTCGAGATGGTCGGTGAGCCCGATCGCGATCATTCGGCGGCCTCGACCTCTTTGGGAGGGTGGAAGAACAGGGCCAGAAGGATCGCCGAGACCAGCGAGAGGCCGAACGGAACCAGGAACAGACGATGGTAGTCGACGACCGAGACCAGCTTCCCGCCCACGGTCGCGGACGTGGCGAAGACCTCGCCCAGCCACCCCCAGAGGAACCCGGAGGCGAACTGCGAGATCCCCAGGATCTGGAGGTTGAACAGGCTCTGGGCGCTCGACCGGACGTCGACGGGGAAGTGCTCGTCGACGTAGATGTAGACCGTCGCGAAGAAGCAGGCGTAGGCGAACCCGTGGACGACGTTGACGCCGATCACCGCCCAGAGCAGGTCGGGGCCGCCGATCGCGTAGACGCCGAACCGGACCGACTGGCTGAGCACCCCGAACATCAACGTCTTCCGCCATCCAAGTTTCTTGATCAACATCCCGAGCAAGGCCATCGCCACGACCTCCATGGTCTGGCCGATGCTCATCGCCGGCGCGATCCAGTTCTCGGGCACGCCGATCGACTGGAGGTAGCGGCTGGTCCAGAAGTAATAGCCGTAATGGACCAACGAATCAAAGAATGTAACGATGAACAGGACCAGGATGCTCGGGACCGCCAGCAGCCTGATCGCCTTGAACGGGGCGAACGGCTCGCCCCGGCCGCTCGAAGGGGGCGTGTGCGGCAGCCCCAGGCTGAAGGCCGCCAGGACCAGCGAGGCGGCGCCCGAGACCAAGAACGTGCCGGTGAGCGCTCCTTCCATCGCCGAGCCGGTCTTGACCGTCGACAGCGCGACGCCCAGCCACGAGACGAACCCGCCGGCCTGTTCCATCGAGGGGACGCGCGCCCAGTCGATCGGGATGAAGATCAGCGGCCAGGCCGCCGCGACCCATCCCACGCTCCCCCAAAGTCGGACGAAGCCGAACTCCTTGCGGCGGTCGGCGACGTGGGCGAAGGCGATCGCGTTGGCGACCGACAGCGTCGGCACGTAGAAGAAGCAGTGGACGAGCATCAATCCGAAGAACGGCCAGAACGACTTCACGAAGGCCAGGCCCAGCATCGCCAGGCCGCCGATCAGATGGCTGACCGCCAGGAACCGCTCCTGCGAGACGTGGCGGTCGGCGAGCTGGCCGCCGAAGAACATCCCGGTGACCGAGGCGACGGCGAAGGCGTTGAACACCCAGGCCTGCTGAAATCCGGTGAAGCCCAGGTAGCGGCTCCCCATGTACAGGCCCAACAGCGGCAGCCAGGCCCCCTTGATGAAGTACTCCAGGAAGAACATCACGCAGAGCTTGCGGCGGTCGGTCACGTGCTTCGCCCCGCCCCGATCACGAACCGGCCCATCGGCGCCATCGGCACGACGGCGTACGCGGGACGGGTGTGGAGGGCCTTCGAGTACGCCATCACCACCGCCCGATAGCGGCCGTCGGGCAGGGGGCGGCGAGTGGTCAACGTCCAGGTTCCATCGTCGGCGGTCGTCGCGGTCCCCACAACCCCGACCCTGGTCAAATCTCCGGTCGGGCCGACGTAGAGACGGAGCGTCGAGCCCGGCGCGGCCGTCCCGGAGAACGTCGGCCGATCGCCGTCGATCGTCTGAACCGGGCCCCAGTTCGCGATGCGGACGTCCTCGACCCGGCTCGTCGAAGCCTCGGTCGAGGGGCGGGCGTCGTCGAGCCCGCCGTCAAGCTGAAGCGCCTGGACCAGGGGGGCTTGGTCGCGGAGGGTCGTGGCGACGAAGTTGCGATACCAGAGCGCCACGCCGTAATTCCCCGAGTGCGACGCCCCGGTCGCCGTCAGGTTGTAGTAATGGATCGGCCGGTCGCCGCGGTTCGGGACCGGCACCTGGCCCCAGAGGTTGTAATCGCCCCCTTCGTGAGTCCGCCCGACCTGCGTGTGCTGGTAGAAGACCTCGGCCGCATCCACGTTCGCCGGCACGAACACGGCTGGATCTTCGGCGTCGGCCTGGAAGCCGGTGACGACGGACCTCGCGATCGCCCCCATGATCGAGTTCGACGTGCTGAACTGGCCGGGCGAGTTGTTGTTGGCGGCGTGGGGATCGAGCATCGTGTCCTTGACGAACCCCCGTTGCAACTGCGGCGCGGCCGTCGTCTGAAGGATCGAGAGCGCCAGGCTGTTGACGACCGTCCCCTCGCTGTGGCCGACCATGTGCAGGTCGACCACCGCCGATTCGGGGAACTGATCGGCCAGGGCGTTGATCCGCCGGGCGAGCCTCGGCCCCTGCCGCGCGGCGCGCCCCGCGACGTTGCTGTCCTTAACCCATCCGTAGGGGATGACGGCGTCGTAGCCCTCTCGCTCCATCAACTTGCCGATCTGAAGCGCCCACGGGGGAGCGACCTTCCAGCTCTGGTTGATGATGCCGCCGTGCGTCACGACGCCGATCGCGTACGTCCGGAACGAGGCCGTCCGCCCCGGGTCGGTCGTCGCGCCCGGATCGTTCGGATTCGCGACGACCAGGACGAAGGGCCTCGCCGTGTCGATCGCCAGCCCGTCCTTCAACGGGATCGTCACCTCGTGCGCGCCTGTCGCCGCGGCCGACGAGCCGGCGGCGGCCGACCACGAACCGAGCAACACGTCGGAAGCGTCGAACTCCGCGTCGGCCGATCGGTAGACGCCGAGCTGAAGCGGCGGCGATCCCACGCCCGACGACCACCGGACCTGGTAGTCGACCGTCACCCCCCGCGAGTCGTTCGTCGTCGCCGAGAGCATCGCCACGGCCGACGGGAGGGGCAGGCTGCTCAGCACCACGCGCGGCTCCAGCGCGTCGCGGACGGAAGGCCGGAGCGAGCCCTTGCGACGACGCGCCCGGACCCGACGCCGCTCCTGCAATGATCGAAAGACGCGATGAAGCATTCAACACCCGCGCAGGGATCACGGCGAGTCGACTGCGGACTCGAACACGCGACGCGACCCGGCCAAGAGCGCAGCGTCGGCCCATTCCTTGCGAGCCGCCGCCTCGATCCATTCGCTCGGCGGGCCTCCTACGCCGAATACCATTCGACGCCCGCCCACCGGCCACGGGATGGGGCTATCGACGCGTTCGAGGCCACGCGCTAAGCGGTTCTCGACCCCGTCGACGCGCCCTCGACGATATGACCCGTCCGTTCCCTACATCCGCGCCGATCCGTCAAATCCGCTTCCGGCTCGATCGCCGGCGTCCCCCCTCGTTGCAAGGGAGAGATCAGACCCGCTCCGGTCGTCCTGGAAATGCGGGGCGGGGGGGCTGAAAGCCGTCGGCGAGCGAAAGCCTCGCTCGCCGCGACTCCGCTTCCGCTTCTTCGAGTCCAGCATCAGGTTCCGGGCGTAGACGAACAACCCCATCGACTGCCCCACGACGATGACCGGATCGCGACGGTGGACCGCGTAAGAGAGCAGGGCGGCGCCCCCCACGATGCTCAGCCACCAGAAGGCCGGCGGAACCACCACCGCGCGCTCCTTCTCGGAGGCCAGCCACTGCACGAGGAACCGCGCCGTGAAGACCGCTTGACCCAAAAACCCAACCGTCAGCCAGAACGTGAAATCCGACATGGACGAATTCTCGAACCTCCGCCGCGCGAACGAGACCGTCGCTTAGATCGGAAGAGCACACGTCTGAACTCCAGTCACCTTGTAATCTCGTATGC
>CALCIC010000969.1 GCA_937907405.1 uncultured Isosphaeraceae bacterium
CCGCTCTTCCTGTTCACGGTCGGGCTCGTCATCCCGTTCTCGCTCACGAAGTACCAGACCGGCGAGCACCCCCGTTCCCTGGCGCTCCAGCGGACGGCCCGTCGGGTCGTCCTGCTGTTCGTCCTGGCCCTGATCTACAACGGCGTCCTCAAGTTCGACTTCGAGAACCTGCGGCTCGCCGGCGTCTTGCAACGGATCGCGATCTGCTACGGGATCGCGGCCGTGGTTTTCCTCTTCACGACGACCCGAACCCAGGCGCTGATCTTCGGGGGAATCCTGATCGGCTACTGGGCGCTCTTGACGTTCGTCCCCGCGCCCGAGACGCACAAGGCGGGGGATTTCAGCGTCGAGACCAACCTCGCCGGCTACGTCGACCGCCACTTCCTGCCCGGCAAGATCTACAAGGGCTACTACGGCTTCGGCGACAACGAGGGGCTGCTCTCGACCATCCCCGCCGTGGCCACCGCGCTCCTGGGGGTCCTCGCCGGCCAGTGGCTCAGGACCGCCCAACCCCCCGGCGTCAAGGCCGTCGGCCTGATCGCCGCGGGGGCCGCGAGCGTGGGCCTCGGCTACTATTGGGGCCGCGAATTCCCGATCATCAAGAACCTCTGGACCAGCAGCTTCGTCCTCGTCGCCGGCGGCTACAGCCTGATGTTGCTGGGGCTGTTCTACACGGTCATCGACGTCTGGAAGCTCCGCTTCTGGACGCTGTTCTTCGTGGTGATCGGCATGAACGCCATCACGATCTACATCGCGCAGAACATCATCCCGTTCCGCGACGTCGCGGGGTACTTCCTCAACGGCTTCGCCCAGAGCCGCTATTGCAGCGACCTGGCGCGCCCCATCCTCATGGCGGCCGGCGTGCTCGCCGTGAAATGGCTGTTCCTCTACCACCTGTACCGCAACAAGATATTTCTGCGAGTTTAGCGAGCCATGCCGGTCGCATTCGATGTAGCGCTGTTTTCGTTTGGCTCGTACACAGGCCGAGGACCGAATTCCCTTCTCCCGGGGGGAGAAGGAGTGCTTGCGCCAGCTTGTGTGGACGGCGCGACATGAATACTCGCGCGCCGGACCGGCGTTTTCATCCGCACAACCCAGACAGCCGCAACGCTTGTCAAAACCTCCCGACCCACTCGTCAGATTGAGCGGCCGTTTTCAAGAACTCGGTCCGCCCGAGGTACATTTGAGATTGGGCCGTTCGCTATGCGGCGTTCTCCTTACAACGTGGACGACCGACGAGTAGGTTTGGAATTGCACACGCCCGCCCCCCGCTCAATCCAAAATCCGCGCGGACGAACCCAATCGGCGGCGGCCTCGCGGACCTCGGAGGGATCGCAAAAACGCGCGGACGAACCCGATTCGATCGCGACGAAAGCGGCGTCGGTCCGCCTGTTCGAGAGGCCGTTCAGGACGACCCGACGGCCGGGAAACCAGGCATTCGGCGCGAACGAACCCAAACCACGGAAAAACTGTAAATCAATATTTCATAATGCTTTACAAACCGCAAACCGTCATCCGATCCGGCGCGAACGAACCCAATCGCGGCGGGCGGCGGAGCGGCCGACGGGACTCGGGTCGGGGGAAAGTTCATCGCGGCGGAGATCCCCAAAAGCGCTGAAGGAAGCCAATCGCGACAAGGACGCCGTGCCGGTTTCGGCGCGAACGAACCCAAAATCCGCCGCCGGATCGACCGCCTGGCGCGGGCGTCGGGCCGCCTCTCCAGGGAGGGAGGGGAAGGCGGGTGGGTAAGCGTCTTATAAATGGGTGGACGGTCAGGCGGCGGGGGGGCGTCCCACTCCTCTTGCTCGTGCTCGAGGTTTCGTGGCTC
>CALCIC010000970.1 GCA_937907405.1 uncultured Isosphaeraceae bacterium
ATGAACTTCCAACTGCCGGGCTACAGGATCGACAACGTCGAGAATTTTCACATCACTGCTGCGACACATCGGATCGCCGCCTTTCTGTGCCCCTCAGATCCTCGGACGGCGTCGGGTCGGCTCGCGCCGACTTCGTATCGCGGTTGCATGGGCCTGGGCGACCATCGGAAAGTCGCGGGGGGCCATGTCGTCGGTGACGAGGGCGCATTCTCGGCCCCGAGACGAAGGGACGGTCAGCCCGACGCCCACTCCCTGTCCCGATTCCGTGACGGGGCGTCGAACACCCTGGCCTTCTCCGAGAAGCCGGTCGGTTCAGGCGACGCTGGTCCGTACCACCCGTTCCGCGACTGGTTCACCCGCCGCGAGCGGGGTGACACGGCGGATCAATGGCTCTCGATCTGCGCGGATTCCGCGCCCGATTCCCCCCAATTCGACGCCGGCGTTTCCTGGATGCTGCCGGGCGCGGTCTGCACCAATTTCTACGCCTCAGCTCCGCCCAATTCCAGAGTACCCGACTGCGGGACGAGGGGGATCAATTTCGGTTCAGGGCTGTTCACGGCGCGAAGTTACCATCCGGGCGGGGTGAACGCCGCGATGTCGGACGGCTCGGTGCGCTGGTTCTCGTCGACCACCTCGACGGCAATCTGGCGCAGCCTGGGGACCAGGGAGGGTGGCGAGATTGTCTCCGAATGAAACCCGAAGAACCAATTCACAAACCATGAGGGTTTGCCTTGGGTCCTCGCAGGACGCCTGGCATCGTGTTTGGCATGCTTCCGACATCCCGATGTGAAAGGATTGGTCCTCCTCATGGATTCTCACGCGGAACAAGCCGCCAAGGCGCTTGCATCGGACTTGGCATCGTGGAAATCCGTCGAGATACGAACTCGCATGGGCATTCAGAACAAGGCATTGCCCGCGGGCAATTCGCAAGCCTTCGATGCCGTGCTCGAGCGTTACATCGAGACGGCTGCCGGTCGGCGACTCTGCGAGCACCGCACGCTGAACGGAGATGCGCTGGATCGTCTATCGATGTATTATGGTGATGGCGCGAAGTTTGCGAACGTCGATTACCGCCGCGACGACCCGGAAACCCAGCAAGTCGTCTTCATCAATCGACAGTTCTGGATGGAAGACCGGAGCGACCGCAAGCAGGTCCCCCCACCGCTTCTGTACTTCTACGTGGGAAGGGAGCCGCTCCACCAGGCCCTGCCGAAGTCTACATATCTGGGACAAGACAAGGTCATCGGCCGCGACTGCGAGATCTTCCTCTTCCCCCAGGTTCAATGGATGGTCCCTCAGGATCAGGTGTTTTATCTGGACAAAACCACGGGGGTCCCGCTGAAGGTCGATGCGTACCGGGACGCGGCGGCCCGCGAACGAAACAAGCCGTTGTGGTCGTGGACCGTCGAGTCGCTTGGCGAGGTCGACGGCCATTTCGTACCGCTGAAGTCGTCCGAGGTGTCGTTCGATCGGGAGGGCGTCGAGGTGATGGCCCGTCAGATCGATGTCGAGTCGATCGCGTTCAACAAGGATTACCCGGCCTCAATGTTCTGGCCCGTCGTCCAGCCGGGCGTGACCGTAATCGATTCGATCGCAAACAAGATGTCCGTCACGCCCGGCCAGCCGAAGCCGGAACTCAAGAAAGAGGCGGCATCCACCGCGAGGCCGACCTACGCCGACCCGCCGCGAGACTGGTCGGCGACGGCGTCCAACGTCTCGCTCGTCCTGGGCGGCGCGGTGCTGCTCGCGGGGATCGTTCTGTGGAGGCGTCGCGGCTGAGCTCGACGCCGTTCGTCATGGAGTGCGAGAGGAAACTCCCGCTCTGGTGTTCTCGTCCGCGCCGCCGACGGCCGGCTTCGAAGAGACTTCGCAGCCGTTGCGCGAGGTCGGATGGGGTAGAATGGGGACGTCGTCGCATTCGACTGGACGATCCTCGTCCGCCTCTCGCGTCCTACCGGAGCCGATCATGAGCCGCGCGCTACTCGTCATCGACGTGCAGAACGAATACTTCACCGGCGCATTGCCGATCACGTATCCGGTGGGGCATCTCGACCGGATCCTCGCGGTAATGGACGCGGCGGAGGGGAAGATTCCCGTCGTCGTGGTCCAGCATCACATGGCGGACGGGCCGATCTTCCGCAAGGGGGCCCAGGCGTGGGAACTTCATCCCGAGGTGGCGGGACGGCCTCGCGAGCTGTTGATCGAGAAGACGATGCCGGGCAGCTTCACGAATACGCCGCTGGAGGCCTGGCTCCGCGAGCGCGGGATCGATACGGTGACCATCGCCGGCTACATGACCCACATGTGCTGCGACACCACCGCGCGCCAGGCCGTGCATCGCGGCTTCAAGGCCGAGTTCCTCAGCGACGCCACCGGCACGCTGCCGCTGTCCAACTCCGCCGGCCAGGTGACCGCCGAGGAACTCCAACAGTCGATCCTCTGCGCCCAGCAGCAGTTCCTCAGCGAGGTCCTGCCGTCGTCGGAGTGGATCGGCAGACTCTGATTCAGGCGGACGTCATGGACGATCAAGGACCGCCCGGCGCGAGCGAATCGCGACGGGCGGTCGACCGGGCTGTCTCAGAGACTGCTAAGGTCGGCGGCGACGAGTCGGGCGGTCTTGTTGACGCCGAGTTGCTTGGCGACCTCTTCGGTGGCGGGGACGGTCATGCTCCGTCGGGGAGAGATGCTGAAGCCGGCGAGCTGCCGGCGATTCGCGGCGTCATCCTCGTCCGCGCCGAGGACGGCGAGACCGTTGAGCATGAGCGGCGAGGCGTTGTCGATGCGAACCGTGTAGGTGCTCTTGCCCTTGACCTTGGCCCCCTTGGCGACGCGGGCCCGGACCATCTTGTTGAGCACCCCCTCGGCGAGCCCGTCGGCGAACTTGGCGGCGTCGAACCGGCCGTCCTTGTGGTCCACCGGCACGGTGAACTTGCCGTAAGGGACCCACGACTGGGCCGTGGCGTTGCTGGAACTGACCAGGACGGTCGCCTCGTCCCCCTTGAGCCGGA
>CALCIC010000971.1 GCA_937907405.1 uncultured Isosphaeraceae bacterium
GCTTCGATCGTCCCAACCTGCGTTACGCCGTCGCCAAAACCTCGCGCGACGAGGCGAAGCTTGAAGAGTTGAGCCGAGTCCTGGAGCGCAACCCCGGACCCTCGGTCGTCTATGCGTCGAGTCGCGCCCGATGCGAGATGGTGGCCGATTTCGTCGCCAGGCAATTGCGCAGGGAGGTCGTCGTCTATCACGCGGGGCTGGAGCGCGAGGCGCGGACCAGCGCGCAGGAAGCGTTCATGAACGGCGACGCCGACGTCGTGGTCGCCACCAACGCGTTCGGCATGGGGGTGGACAAGGCCGACATCCGCTCGGTCGTCCACTTCAACATGCCCGGAACCCTTGAAGCCTACTATCAAGAGGCCGGACGCGCCGGTCGCGACGGACTGCCATCGATCTGCGCGCTCCTGTTCTCCGCCGGCGATCGGCGGCTTCAGGAGATGTTCATCGACAACGAGTACCCGCCGGTCGCGGCCGTGCATCACGTCTATGAGTTCCTCCGTCGCCGCGACGACGACCCGATCCAGTTGACCCACGCCGAGATTCGCGAGGAGTCCGGCGTCGGGCTCAACGAATCGGCCGTCGGCGCGATCCTCAAGATCCTCGACGGCGCCGGCGCGATCGAGAAATTCGCCCCGCGCGAGAACATGGCGATCGTCCGGTTCAACCTGGAATCCGAGGATGAACTCGACGGCCTGGCCGATCGGCTCGGCCCCCAGGCGCACGTCCGTCGCACCGTGCTGACGGGGCTGGAGGCGTTGACTCGCGGCCGCCTCGGCGAAGCCTGCTACTTCCGCCCCGACGAACTCGCCGCCGCGCTCGGGCTGGACCGCGCCGCGCTCAACAGGGCGATCAAGTCGCTCGCGGCCGATTTGCCGATCGACTACATCCCGCCGTTCCGCGGCACGGCGATCCGGGTGGTCGACCGCGCCCGCAAGGCGCGCGACGTGGCGATCGATTTCGCGAAACTGGAAAAGCGGAAGCGGCACGAGTACGACAAGCTCGACCGCATGACCCAGTACGCGCTCAGCACGATCTGCCGACGATCGCTGATCCTCAGCTACTTCGGCGAGCGCGCCAACATCTCGGATCGCTGCGGCGGCTGCGACAACTGCAAGGGGGACGACGGCGCCCCCGCGCGCTCGACCGCCACGACCATCGACACGCTGGAAAGCCGCGAGGTGGTCCAGAAGATCCTCTCCGGCGTCGCGCGCGCCAAGGGGCGGTTCGGCAAGACGACCGTCGCCCAGATGCTCGCCGGCTCCGACTCCGAGCGGATGACCCGCGGCGGTCTCAACACGCTGAGCACCTTCGGCATTCTCCGACACGGCGGTCTTACCCATAAGGAAATCGCCGACGTGATCGAGGCCCTGACCACGGCCGGCCTGATCGAAAGCCAGGCCGTCGACCGCTTCAAGCCGGTGATCGCGCTCAGCGAGGCGGGCTGGGAATGGCTCCGTGATCGCGAGGCGTCCGGCCTGGTCCTGGACCTGCCGCCGGAGATCGCGCGCAAGTTCCATCGCGGCGACGCGTCCTCGTCCGGCCCGAGGGGGGGCGAGGCCGACGACCTGGCCGGCGACCCGCTCCTGGAACGGCTCAGGTCGCTTCGTCAACAGTGGGCCCGCGAACTCAAGCAGCCGGCTTACTGCATCTTCTCGAATCAGACGATGGAGGCGCTGGTCCGCCAGCGTCCGACCTCGCCCGCCGACCTCGCCGAGGTCAAGGGGCTCGGCCGGGCCCGGATCGAACGCTACGGGGCCCCGATCCTGGAAGCGGTCGCCGGCCATCCGATCACGTCGTCGCCCACGAGCGAAACCGAACAGCACCGCGAGGCCCCGTCGCACGTCGCTCCCGCCGCCCCCCCGGAGCCGCTTCTCCCGACCTCCACGCCGTCCCCGGTTCAGGCGTCGTCGCCGACGGCGCAGACTTCGGCTTCGGCTTCGGAACACGTGTCGACCGAGGAATGGACCTGGCGGCTGCTCGATCGCGGGTTCGACGTCGAAGAGGCGTCGGCGATCCGCGGCCTCGACCCGGCGGTCGTCGCGCGCCACCTGACCTGGATGGTCCGCCGCGGCCGGGGGCTGGCCGTGGAGACGTTTCTACCGGCTGAGACGGTCGCGGCCTGGGACGCCTGGTTTGCCTCGCATCCCGGCGGCGAGGCGCCCGTCGAGCCCGCCGCCCTGGTCGCGCTCTGGCCCCTGTTCCGCGCCTGCCGAACCGGACGATAAGCCCGCCCTCTCCGCGCCGGGCCGTTCAAAACCGGACGACCCAGCGGAACACCGCGTACAGGCAGACCGCCACGCCGACGAGCAGCCACCAGGGCTTGCGATAAGGCTCGTCCTCTCTTGAGAGATACGCCCCGCACGACGGGCATCGCTCCGCATCATCATAGATGGGCCGCCGGCAGTGCGGACACGGGGCCGTCACGTCCTCGTCGTCGTCCTCCTCCACCTCATCCTCATGGGACCGATCCTCCTCGTCGTCAACCCAGCGAGTCATGCCTCCCCCTCCAAATCGTTCCACGAACCAAACACGTCGCGCCTCCGAACCGGCGAGGCCGGCCTACAACGAGCGACGCCGGTTTGGACGCGCGTTTCGAACGCGTCGCCGATCGTCGTTTCGATTCACCGCAAACGGCCCGCATTGGGGTGTTCTCGCCACGAGTGCGACGCCCCCACGCCACACGCCGCCACGCATGGTTGAAACAACGCCACGTCGGCTCACGAAATCGAGCCTCGCTCCATACAGGTTGGTGCAGTGAGCTAGTCTCTCATGTTCGCCGGTTATGCACAAACATAGGGGATTTTTTAGATGAAAATGCATTTCGCTTCCGCCTTGCGTATCGCCGCCGTAGTAGCCGGATCCGTATTGGGGTCGCAGTCGACCTTCGCCGCCATCACCGTAACGGCCGAAGCCCCCGGGGTTCAACAGTCGCAGCAGTCCGGCGTCACGACGGAGACGTTCGATGGGATGAGCACGGGGAGCCACCCGGTGATCAACTCGGCGATCG
>CALCIC010000972.1 GCA_937907405.1 uncultured Isosphaeraceae bacterium
TCCATGTCGTCGATCACGGTCAGCTTGCGGAACGTGCCGGGGCTGACGGTGAACTTGATGAAGCGGACCGAGCCGTCCCCCAGGAGGGCGTTGACGCCGCCGGGGTGCGGGCCGCCGAAATTCCGCCGCCAGAACGTCTTGCCGATCTTGGGGTTCGAGGGCTTGCTGCAAAGGCCGTCGTACCAGGGGGCCTGTTCGTCCGGGACGGGGACGAACTGCCAGCGGACGTTGTCTTCGTCCCAGCCGCTGTTCTGCCACATCTCGTTGTCGCCGCCGTCGACGCCGACGGTCTTCAACGGCTGGCTCTTCTCGGCGATGACGATCGAATTCGAGGTGCCGTCCTTGAAGTCGGCCCAGCGCCGCTTGGCGAGGAACCCGCCCCAGATGATGGCCCCCTTGAAGCCGGGGGCGTTGCCGCGGCTGATGTCGGCGGGGGTGTTCGAGTCCACGATCATGCCGTTGGGGGCCGCGGGGGTGAAGTCGTCGCCCGAGCAACTGTACGTCGGCCCCGCCCTGAATCCGGCGCTGCCGGCGTAGTCGTTGCGCGAGGTCGCGGTGAGAGGGTTGCTCCCGTAGCGATCATCGACGCGACGGCTCGGGCAATAGAAGTTCGGCACGACGATCCGCGAGATGTCTTGCTCGCCGTTGCTGTTCGCCGGCCGGCTCTTGTGGATCGCCGGGGCGCTGAAGTTGGCCATGTTGTAGAGCGGCTGCTGCTCCATGAACGGCAGCATCTTGAAGAAGTGGTTCCATCCGTTCGGCGAGGCCGCGTTGCAACACGCGCCGCCGACGGGGGTGCTCTTCTTGTCTGTGTCCTTGGCGCCCCCCACGAGCACGGGGTGGGGGTCGCCGTCGTAAGGGCCCTCCGGCAGGTGGCCGTTGGCGCTCTCGAAGTTGGCGACCCCAAGGCCCATCTGCTTGAGGTTGTTGGTGCACTGGGCGCGGCGGGCGGCCTCGCGGGCCGACTGCACGGCCGGAAGCAACAGAGCGATCAACACGGCGATGATGGCGATCACGACCAAGAGTTCGATCAGGGTGAATGCCGAGCGGGTCGGCCGGGATCGTCGTACGGACGTCACGATGCGAGTCTCCTATCATTTCCGTCTCAACTCGACGAACGGCCCGACGAAGGGTCCGCTCGGCGAGCGTTTCAACCGTTGCCTTGAGATGGGTATGATAGGCCGCCTTCATGAAGACCTGATTAGCGCGAGACAAAGCTCGCGCTAATGTCGCCTACGACCGGCTCGCGGCGAACTTAGGCGTTCCCAAGCAGCGCCGACGCCGCTCCCACATGCTCGGGAAACTGCGCCGTCACGGCGGCCGTCGTGTTCAGGAGGATCAGCCCGAGCATCGACGGGCGCACGAAGATCACGGCGACGAACGCCGTCAACCCTCCGCCCCCGTTCCACTCCAACGCCGGCAAGAGCAACCCAGCCGCCGCGCCGCCCCGGACGCCTCATCCTCGTCGTCTTGGCCCCTGTTTCCTAAAGTCATCATACAGGGAACATATAAGACTAAAATCACTTAACTAAAATAATTTTACTTTACATAATCCTGTTCGTATCAGCACGATCTCGTTAAGTCCATATCCAACATGTGGGCTTTTAGCATTTCTCGCCAATCCAGGAGAACGAATTCGATGAGGTATTCGAGCATCTTTGCCCTGATGATCGCCGCGGCGACGGTCTCAACCGCCGCTCGGGCCGAAATCATCCTTCCCGGGGATCTGGTGGCCGGGCTTTCGCAAAGCGAGCTGAGCGCGCGCTGGTCCAAGTGGGCCTTCTCGTACCCCGACGGAGCGAATCCGCTCCAGGATACGACCGGCGCCCTGTCTTACCTCGGCGATCAAGGGTCCTACTTCTTCCTCGCCGGGACGTTCGATCCCGTCGCCGTCACGCGATCGGCGACGGTCTTTTCGGATCAGTACCTGTTCATACCGCTCGCCTACGCGCTGGCCATGATCCCGATGTTCGGCGATACGGAGGCGGCGATCCGCCAGGACGCGGCCGACACGATGGGAGTCGTCAGCAACCTGTCGCTCAAGATCAACGGGGTCGAGCAGCCGCTTCCGCCGCCGACGACCAGCCTGCTCGACTACCTGCAGACGAGCCCGCCGGGGACGTTCGGCGTGGACTTCCCGGCCGGCGCCGTCTTCGGCATCCCGGAGGGAACGTACCAGTCGGTCAGCGTTGGATACTGGATCGCGCTCAAGCCGTTGGCCCCCGGCAATTACCAGCTCCACTTCACCTCCCGATCGGATTCGACTGGGCCGTACCAGGGGGACGTGTACACCCAGGACGTCACCTACAACCTCACGGTGGCCGTCCCCGAGCCGGCCGGCGTCGTGCTCGCGGGGATCGCCGTCCTGACGATCGGCGCCTGCCGGATGAGGCGGGCCGTTTCTTGACCCGTCGACCTACGATTCCGCCGCCGGCGCGCCGCCGAGGGCCTGCAATTCCTCGGGCGTCAGGTCGAGCCAGGCGCCGGGGGGCAGACCCTCGATGGAGATCGGGCCGACGGACCAACGGACGAGCCGAAGGGTCGGGAAGCCGGCCGCGGCGGTCATCCGGCGGACCTGGCGGTTGCGGCCCTCGCGGAGCGTCAGCTTGATCCAGGCGGTCGGCACGTTCTTGCGAAATCGGATCGGCGTCGGGCGGTCGGGGAGGGGAGGGGCCTCGGCCAGCAGCTCGACGCCCGCCGGGCGGGTCACGCCGTCCGACAGCGCGACCCCCCGGCGCAACGCCTCCAGCGCCTCGGGGGTCGGAATCCGTTCGAGCTGCGCCAGATAGGTTCGCGGATGTGCGAATCGCGGGTCGGTCAAGCGATGGGAAAGCCGCCCGTCGTCGGTCAGGATCAAGAGCCCCTCGCTGTCACGATCGAGCCGACCCGCCGCATAGACGCCGGCGACCGGCACGTAATCGGCGAGCGTGACGCGGCCGTCGGGGTCGGTGAACTGGCAAAGCACGTCGTAGGGCTTGTACAACTTGATCGTGCGAGGCATCGCGGCTTCCTGGCAAGAACGGCGAACTTGGCATCCGACTTGCGTTGAATGTATAGTCGGTCGTCGTCGACCATCTCCTGGCTTCCTCGATTATCGAGGAATCCTTCCGCCGTTCCACCCCGAGGTCGCCGTTGCCGCCGCGCTTTCTCAAGACGCCAGGATGGACCATTCGAACCGCGCCCGGGCGATTCGGGCTCGCCTGCCTCGCCGCCGCGGGCTTCGCGCTCGTCGCCTCGGGCTGCGAGTACTTCACGACGTCCAGCCTGGAGCAGCCCCCCCCGCCTGGAGCGGCCGTCGCCACTCCCGCCGAAGTG
>CALCIC010000973.1 GCA_937907405.1 uncultured Isosphaeraceae bacterium
TGGGGCCGAACAGCACCGTCGTGACGGCCTGCGCGGCGGGGACGCAAGCGGGGGGCGACGCCTTCCGCCTGATCGCCCGGGGCGACGCCGACGCAATGCTGGCCGGGGGCTGCGACAGCCGCCTCGACCCCCAACTCCTGGTGGCGTATTCGGCGATGAAGGCCGTCAGCGCCTCGCTCCGGCCCCCCTCGGAGGTCTCGCGACCGTTCGACGCCGACCGCGACGGCTTCGTGCTCGGCGAGGGCGCCGCGGTCCTGATGCTCGAAAGCTACAAGCGAGCCAAGAAGCGAGGCGCCCGGATCTACGCCGAGGTCACCGGCTACGGCTCGTCGTTCGACGCCTACGGCATCACCCGGCCCGAGCCCGAAGGCAAGGGGGCGGCCCTGTCGATGTCCTCGGCGCTGCGCGAGGCCCGGCTCGACGCCGACAAAATCGACTACATCAACGCCCACGGGACGAGCACGCGATTGAACGACCTGATGGAGACGGTCGCGGTCAAGCGGGTCTTCGGACACCGCGCCCAATCGATCCCCATGAGCTCGCAAAAGTCGATGATCGGCCACCTGATCGGGGCGTCGGGGGCGGTCGAGGCTGCGGCGACGGCCTTGTCGCTGGAACGCGGCGTCATCCCGCCGACCATCAACCTGGCCACCCCCGATCCCAACTGCGATCTCGACTACGTCCCCAACACCGCCCGCGAGAAGCCCGTCCGGGCCGCGATCTCGAACAGCTTCGGATTCGGCGGCCAGAACGCCAGCCTGGTGATGTGCCGGGTCTGACGAATCCCCCAGGCTTCCGCGTTTTGACAACGGCTGATCCGGGAACTAGAGTTCTTACAAAGGCGACGACGAGCGAAAGAAAGCCCCGTCGGGGGTGATCGCGGGTCGTCAATGCCTCTTGGAAAGGACTGGCTGTCCCGTGGACCGATTCGACGACCCGACCCAGCGGAAACGTCCCCTGCTCGGCAGCGGACCAGGACGAGGGGTGCGCGTCGTGCTCGCCTGGTACGACGCCGGCGCGGGTCAGGCGGAACCTTGCAACCCGCCTTCGCACTTCGACGACTTATGGCGGCCGGTCGCGACGACGACGGAATACTGGAGCCGCCGCCACGTCGGGTCGACCGCGCTGGCCCCCTCGAAGACCCCAAGGCCGGGCTCGCTGCTCGACGACGAGTTCGATCCCCGACGGTTGGTCAAGCACCCCGTCACCGTGCTCGACCTGGGACACGAGGGGATTCACCTGATCGCCGGGGTTCGGCCCCCGCGCGATCAGGACCACTGGATCGGAATCGAGGAGGACGGCGCGTTCGTCTGGTCCAAGGTCGTGCTTCGGAGTTTGTCGGAGCCGAGCGTCGGCACCTTCCTGGCGCGGTACGCGTTCGCGGGGGCGTGTCCGTACGAGTTGATCCGACGCGCCCTCGTCGGCCGCCACTCCCCATCGAGGCACGACAAGAAGCCGGGCCGAGTGTAGGGCAGGCCGTTTTCACTCGTCGGTTCGAAAATCGCGATCGAGCTGGAGCTGAAGCGCTCGGTCGCCCCTGGCGGCGACGACGCCCGCGATCCGGTCGGTCAGCTTCGCGTCGTGGCGGTGGATCTTGAGCGCCGAGAGGGCCATCCGCGCGTGCGCCGAATTCTCTCCGCTCACAAGTTCCAGCAAGCCGTCGATCGCCCGGGGCGCGCGGAGCATCGCGACGGCCAGGAGGATCGCCTCCTGCAACGACGGCGAACGCGTCCGCCGCCAGCAGGCTTCAAGCGGCTCGAGCGCTTCGGGCAGCCGCGACCGGCCCAGGGCCATGACGGCGGCCTCGCAGCGGGCCTCGTCGAGCGGTTCGAGGAACGAGGCGACGAATCCAAGATTCGCCTGGTGCGAGATCGTCAGGAGCCCGTGCAGGCATTCGGAGACCACGTCGGGGTCGCGGTCGCCGACGCGGGCCTTGAGACGCAGCAGCAGCCCCGCCGCCTCCGAACCTTCGTACCCGATCGCCTGCGCGGCGGCGATCCGGACCATTCGCTCGGGATCGGCCGGCTCCCTGGAGATCCTCCGCTCGGGATCGTTCAGCCGGTCCACGAGCAGCGTGAGCAACCCGGGCGCGTCGATCCGCGCCAGTGCAAGCAGCGCCGCGGCGCGAAGGGGGACGGCTGCGTCCTCCAGCCCTTCCCAGACCGGTTCGGGCTGGATATGTCGCGCGGCGTTTTGGAACGTCTCCGGGCGGTCGTGCTCCATCTTGTCGAGGGCTTCCACGATCGCGAGCTTCGCCCGACAGAGCTTGTCGGTCTTCACCGGATCGACCAGGAATCGGTCGTAGGCGGCTTCAAGGTCCGACGCCAGCTCGACGAGCCGCTTATCGCCGGCGATCTCAGCCCCGGCGGCGACGAGGAAATTCGACCTGTCCCCGATCGCCTTCCGCAAGGCGGCGACCAGCGCCGGCGAGTCCGGCTGATCGCGGAGCAATCGAACCGCCGCAAGCTTGTCGTCGAGCGAGGCGCGTTTCGCCATCCGTCGTGCTCCATCAATGATCCCAAATCGGCCACCCGGAGAATTGAACCACGGTGGCCGCAACCAAACCCACAGGACGGAGAGAAGACGGACTCACCACGGAGGACACGGAGGACGCGGAGGAAAACAAGAGAGGGAATGAAGGGAGAGCAGAAAAGATGCAATTCCAGGCATGCCAAAACACGGTGTTAAGTTCGATCTCAATCTTCCTTCTTCCCACTTCGCGTCTTGGCTCATGAGGGGCATCCAGTGCGGACCCGGCGGCCCTCCGGTACAAGCCCGAA
>CALCIC010000974.1 GCA_937907405.1 uncultured Isosphaeraceae bacterium
TCGTCGATGAAATGCTGCTTGGGGCTGAAGTCGCGGTTGTAATCGGTGACCAGGTACGACCGCTCGAAGCCGCCCTTGAGCACCGGCCCGTCGACGTGCCACTTGCCCGAATGGTACGTCCGATAGCCCGAAGGCCGCAGAAGCGCAGGCAACAGCGCCGCCCACCGGGGCCGCTGCCGAGCGGGGTCGCGGTTGACTTGCTGAGCGTAGTAACCCGTCAGAAAGGCCGCGCGCGACGGCCAGCACCGCGCCGTGTTGTAGAACTGCGTGTACCGCAGCCCGTTCGCGGCCAGACCGTCGAGCGTCGGCGTCTCGATCTCGCCGCCGTAACAGCCGAGGTCGGAGAACCCCATGTCGTCGGCCAAAAACACCACCACGTTCGGTCTGGGAGCGTCCGCCGCGGCGACCGACGGCGACCATGAACCGGCCGTCGCGGCCAACCAGCCAAGCCAGACCGCCACTCGACGCAGGACGGATGTATTCATCAAAATTATCTCATGTCTCAGCACGTCATGAACTCTTCGAGGCGCGACTCCGAGTCCAGTTTACGCGATTCGTGAACGCGTCGCTCGGGTCGACCGGATCTGCTTCAAGGTCTTGCCTCCGTTCCCCGTGACGGCGACGATTGTGCGAAATATCGGCTCGGGGATCTCGAACGCTTTTCTGGAGGAACATGCCGTGCGCCGAGGAACGTCCGCCGTCGTATTGACCGCGATCGGGATCGTCACGAGTTCGGGGCTGGACGCCGCGACGGCCTCCCGGGCCGGCAAGCCGAACATCGTGGTATTGGTGTCCGACGACATGGGCCACGCGGACGTGGGCTTCGAGGGCTGCCGCGACGTCCCGACGCCCCGGCTCGACGCGCTGGCCGCCAGCGGCGTGCGGTTCTCCAACGGATACGTCTCGGGGCCTTATTGCAGTCCGACCCGCGCGGGACTGCTCACCGGTCGCTACCAGCAGCGGTTCGGCCACGAGTTCAACCCGACCGGAAAGGAGTCCGGCCTGCCGACGTCGGAGACGACGATCGCCGACCGATTCAAGACCGCGGGCTACGCGACGGGCCTGGTCGGCAAGTGGCACCTTGGCGGCGCGCCCCGATTCCACCCGCAAAAGCGGGGCTTCGACGAGTTCTTCGGGTTTCTCGGCGGCGCTCATACGTACTTCGCAGGCGCGAGCGAGAACGTTTACAGGGGGACCGAGGTCGTAAAGGAGCCGACGTATTTGACCGACGCCTTCGGCCGCGAGGCGGCGGCCTTCATCGACCGCCACAAGGACACGTCGTTCTTCCTGGAAGTGGCCTTCAACGCCGTCCACACGCCGATGAACGCGACCGACGACCGACTCGCCCGGTTCAAGGAGATCGCCGATCCGACCCGACGGTCGTACGCCGCGATGCTCCTGGCCCTGGACGACGCCGTAGGCGTGGTGCTCGACAAACTGCGCGACGCCGACCTCGAAGAGAACACGCTGATCGTCTTCTTCAACGACAACGGCGGCCCGACGATGCCGGGGACGACGATCAACGGCTCGCGCAACGATCCGTTCCGAGGGTCGAAGCGGACCACCCTTGAAGGCGGAATCCACGTCCCGTTCGTCATGTCCTGGAAGGGACGACTGCCCGCCGGGATGGTCTACGACCAGCCGGTGATCCAACTCGACGTGCTGCCGACGGCGCTCGCCGCCGCCGGCGTCGCCGCCCAGCCCGACTGGAAGCTCGACGGCGTCGACCTGCTCCCCTATCTGACCGGCGCCGAGACGAAGGCCCCGCACGGGACGCTGTACTGGCGGATGGGCGGGCAGGCCGCGATCCGCCGCGGCGACTGGAAGCTCGTTCGTTACGATGCGGTCGTCGACGCCCCCGGCGCGCGGTCCAACGCCGGCGACGTCGCCGTCACGCCGTTCCGTCTCTACAACCTCGCCGCGGACCCGGGCGAGTCGAAGGACCGCTCGGCCGACCACCCCGACAAGGCCGAGGAACTTCGAGCCGCCTGGCAGGATTGGAGCCGTGAACTCGTCCCCCCCCTGTGGGGGCCGTCCGGCGCCAAGGCCAAGGCCGGAGCCAAGGCCAGGTAGCAGCGCGGATTGCTCCTGGTTCGCACGCGATCCTACATCCAAGTCGGGGGGAAGAGGCCCCCGAAACCGAATGAGGAGGAAATGCAGATGTTTGCTCATATTTCGCTTTGTATATTTGCAGCGACGTTGGGGCAGGCCCCGTCGGGGACGACGGACGTCTGGTTGAAGGCCGTCCCGGGCGACGTCGACGTCGTCGTCCGGAGCCGTGGCTTCGATCCGACGTCCCGCGACCTGATCGACATGATCAAGGCCATGAGTCCACGGGCGGCCGGCGCGGCGGTCCCTGCGATCTCGCGATTCCTCGATCCGCTTCGGAGTCAATACGGCGAGAACGCCATGAAGACCCCGTGGGTGGCGCTGGCGCGCGCGGTCCCACCCGGCCCCGACGGCGTCATTCCGTTTGCGGTCCTGGTGATGAAGGACGACTACCAGGACGTGCTCAAGACGCTCGCCGCCGGCAAGGAGGTCGCCCCCAGGGCTCAGGAAGGCGGATTCGACGAGATCGACAACCCGCGAGGCGGAGGCCCGTGGTACTCCTTCAAGGGGGCGGGCTACGTCGCAGTCGGCCCCGACAAGGAGTTGATCGGCGCGATCGCCGGACCGGGGGGGAAGTCGCTCGACGCGGTCCTGACCCCCGCGCTCGCCGAACCGTTCCTGACGGGGGACGTCGGCGTCTTCGTCAACGTCGAGCGGCTCGCGAAGCGATACGCCGACCCCATCGCGCAGGCGCGCCAGGCGTTCATGGCGGCCCTCGATCAGGCCGAGCAGAAAAACCCCGACGGGCCGTCAATGAAAGGCGTCAAGGACATGTACGGCGGCCTGTTCGACGCGCTCGAGGACGCCGGGAGCCTGGCGCTGGGCCTCGATTTCGCCGCCGAGGGGCTCAAGACAGCCGGACGGCTCGACATGAAGCCAGGGGAAGCCGCCGTGAAGGAGATCGCCGCGAGCCGGAACGATGCGGCCGAGCTGGACAAGCTGGCCGCGGGCGCTGCGTTTTACATGTACATGAATATGGACGCGTCCTTCGTCGAGACGATGCAGAACATGAGCCTGCGCATGCTCAATCCGAACCGCAAGCCCGTCCCCGAGATGGACCTGGCCTTGAAGCGGTTCCATGAACTCGGCCGGGTCGAGACGCTCGGCACGGCGTCGTTCGAGAACGGCATGCGCGCCTTCAACCTCATCCACGCCGACGATCCCAAGGAGTACATCGCTGCCTCGCGGGCGATGCTCCTGGCGATGAAGGGAGCGGACGGCCCCCTGAACCTCTACAAGGACGTCAAGGTGGAACCCGACGCCCAGAATGATCGGGGGGTCAGCTTCACCCGCGTCACCGCCGTCTTCGACGCCGAGAAGCTCGAGAAGCTCGGAGCGGCCGGCAACGGCGCGTCGAGCTTCAAGGCGATGTTCGGCGGCGATTCCATGAGCTACTGGATCGGCGTCGACGGCGACCGCGTGATTCAAATCACAACGCCGACGTGGGAGCAGGCCAAGGCCCAGATCGACGCGTTCAAGAACGGCGAATCGCCCGTCGGCAAGACCCCCGCCTTTAAGGCCGTGCGATCGGGCCTGGCCGATCGGGCGAGCTTCATGATGATCGTCGATGCTCAGGGCTTCGCCCGCATGATCGCGGCGCAACTGAGTGCGTCATTGAACAAGCCCGAGTTGAAAGACCTCGCCGGTCTTCCCAGGGAGCCGGCCTTCTTCGGACTGTCGTTGACGCCCAGGGCGCCGAACGGCTACGAGTTCCGGTTCTCCCTCCCCAGCCCGGTCGTGCCCGTCTTCGAGAACGGCATGGTTCCGCTCTTCCGGAACCTTCAACGGCCGGTCAATCAATAGGACCGCCCGCCAGGGATTTCCGATCGCGGCCTCAGAGCGGCCGCGGCCGGAACCTTGGCTTTTGCATTGAAGGCCCGCGCCTCCTCGACCGCGCGATGCGCCGTCTCCTGGAGGAACCGGGCGTACTCGGCGTTGATTCCGTTGGGACGGAAGGGATTGCCGACGACCGATTTTCCGTAGAGCGTCTCGTAAAAGACGCAGCCGCCGAGGTACCGGCCGGCGACGCTCGCGTGATGGCCGTCGTAGCTCATCGCGTACCGGCCGTCGGGCTGTTTCGACCACCGCCGGCCCATGTGCAGCGAGTGCGTCTGCTTGGGAAGCGCGGGGAACACGGCCTCGTCGATATTGAAATTCGGGTCGGGCCGGTAGCCCCACCTGGGATCGGAATCGGCGAGGTGGAAGGCGTCGCCGACCGGGATGATCGGCGCGTCGATCTCACCGGCGATCTGCCGGTAGGCGCGGGACAACCCCCGGTACATCGCCTCCTGATCGGCCGGCTCGCCCGGCTCGGGCGACTTGGCCGCGAATCGGGGGTCGTCGCGTCGATAGGGCCACGTCTCGTGCATGAACAAGGTCGCATGAGGCGATCGGGCGCGGATCAGCTTCGCGAGCCGCTCGGCGAACGGCCGGTAAGTCGAGGCGTCGTGGCTCTTGATGCTCGCCTGCTGGATCGTGACGACGTCCCAGGGTTCGGCCGCCAACTCTTGGACCAGGCTTTTCTTGGTGGTATAGAGTCCGCGTGGATCGTTCGGATCGGCTTCGTGTTGCTCGTACTTCTCCCAGTGCTGTTCGAGCGTCCCGCCGCCGATCGCCGCCTGATGATGGACGAGGACGTCGCCGGCCCCCTTGACCAGCTCGTCCAGGTAGGTGGTGGCGTCCCGCGAGAAACTGTTGCCCACGGTCAGCAGCCGAACCGTCCTGGGCTCGTCCGCCGCCTCCGCCGCACCGCCGAAAGCCAGCGGCGCGAGGATCAGAATCAGCCCGCCCAGCCGCCGGGAAAGTCCGTCTTGCATCACGGTTCCACTCCAAATCTCAGAGAAGCCCCCCGCGGTCGAATGGTCCGCGGTGCTGAATACCTAGCCGAAAGCCAAGCCCGACGCGTGAATTTTGATGTTGCGCGGTCCACGCGTCGGACGCAAGCACCCCTTCCCAACCACGCGGCGGAATGCGCCCGGGGACGCGAGGCTTGTGGTTCAAGCCCCGCGCCGCTCGCAACCCGATCAGCTCGTCGCGGGCGTTGGAATTCGGCTCGAACATCTTGATCGGTCCCCCCGGAGCGGTCAAAGTCCTGGAGTGGACAGCAACGAAAGGGGCACCAGACGAGGAGAAGTCGATGATCGACCGACCGCGATCGCGCCGGGCTCGAACCACCGCCGCCCTGGGGATCGTCGCCGCGGTTGCGGCCGCCGTCCTGACGCTTGCGCCGAGGGATCGGAGCGCCGAGGCGGCCGACCCGGACGGCGTCGTCGTCCGCGACGACTTCGAGCGCGAGACGCCAAACGGCTGGGACTTCACCGACAAGGCCGCATGGCGGATCGTCCGCGACGAAGGTCGAGGGGGCCGCGTGCTGGAACAGTTCCAGGCCAGCAAGTACGAGCCGCCGGTCCGATCGCCGTTCAACGTCGCGCTCCGCCAGGGCGCCGAGCTGGGCGGATTCGTGCTCGACGTGAAGGCGAAGTCGACGACCCGCGACTACGGGCATCGCGACATGTGCTTGATATTCGGGTACGTAGACCCTTCTCACTTCTATTACGTCCACCTGGCCAACGCGGCCGACGAGCACGCCAACAGCATCTTCAAGGTCGACGGCAAGCCCCGCGTCTCGATCGCCGAGAACCGGACGACGGGCACGAAATGGGACGACGGCTGGCACGACGTCCGGATCAAGCGCGACCCTGAGAGCGGGCTGATCGAGGTCTATTTCGACGACATGACGACCCCCGCCATGTCGGCCCATGACAAGTCGTTCCCGAAGGGTCGGATCGGCCTGGGGACGTTCGACGACACCGGCATGTACGACGACCTCGTGGTGAAGGCGCCCGAAGCGCCCTGACCATCAGGCGTTTCGCGAGGGGGCCCAGTGGAGCTTCAAGACCCCCGGCAGTTCAGCCCAATCCCGGGTCGGAACAGGTCTGGGATTCGTCTCGCGCTCGCGCCAGTGCAGCTCGCAGTGGAGCGTTCGGCGCTCTTCGATCTTGTCGTGGCCGGCCTCCACCGACGCGATCGAGAACCCCCGATCGAGGATCGCGTTCCGGAGTTCGTCGTCGGTCGGCCGGTCGATCGACGAGGTCACGGTCAAAACGCCCCGGTGGGACTGGAGCATGTGCGCCTCCCACCGTTTGAGGCTCGACAGGACGAGCATGCCGAGCGCCAGCGCGACGAGGCCCAGGACATGCTGGCCGCCGCCGAAGCAGAGGCCCAGGACCGTCACGAACCAGAGGGTCGCGGCCGTCGTCACACCGAGCACGGCTTCGCCCCTCCGAAGGATCGCCCCGCCGCCGATGAAGCCCATGCCCGTGAGAATGCCCAGCGGCAGCCGCATCAGGTCGAGCTTCACGAAGGAATCGCTCGGCCTCGCCGCGGTCGCCAGCAGCAGGTTGACCTGAAGCATCGACACCGACGCCGCCAGGCAGACGAGCATCGTCGTCCGCAGCCCGGCGGCCCGTCCATGCTCGCCCCGGTTCAAGCCGAAGATCGCCCCCGCCGCGACGGTGAGGGTCAATCGCAGTGCGATCTCATACCATTCGATCCGGGTGGACATGTGGACTCCTTTCAGGCTGCCGCCTTGGGGTCTCGCTTCCAAACCGATCAACTTACAAAGGATAACCGATCGGCGCCGGTCCGCGACGTTAAGCCATGCCCGAAATGCAATTGCGAAAGACGTCGCGCCCGGTTAAGGTCACGCCCGACGAGCGGCCCGATCACGAGGCAAGCTCGCCCCGGCCTTCCGTACCGCCGCGGAAGAAGCTTTCCTCGCAACGATTTGCGACTCCACGTCGAACAGCGCGTAACGCAATCGGGAGGATCATGCCGATCAAGTGGATTGACGGGTTCGTCCCGTCGGAGGACATCAAACACGCGTGCGACGACCAACGCCATGGATGGCTGCGATCGGGATGGCAAGCGCTCTCGCCGCGCTCGGGGTTGGCGCGCGCGCGCAAGAGGCTCCCTCGACTCCCGAGGCTGCTTCCCCAGTGACGATCGAGCAGCTCGCCGAACGGCTCCAGGCGATGGAGGCGATGAATCGGAAGCTCGCCAGCGAGCTGGAACACTCCTCCCGCGAGCACCAGGCGGAGATCCGAAGGCTCAACGAGAAGCTCGACGAACTTTCCGGACGGCCGCCGTCGGTTTCAGCCGAGGACGGCGAGCCGGCCGGCGCGGCGTCCCTCGGGCCGGCGCCGACGCCCGACGAGGAGGCGAGACGGAGGCTGACCGGCCCGGTCCCCTCGTACGCGACCCAGCCGATCGAGTTCGACGTCCCCTCGACGGCGGACGGACTCGACGCGGCGGCCGGACGAGGGCTGCGAGGGCGACTTAATCAGGGCTTCCAGTTCGAAACCCCCGACGAGGAGTTTCTGCTCCAGGTCCATATCCAGTCTCAGATCGAGTCGCGGATCTGGGGCGAGTCGAACCAGACGCCCGTCGCCGACGGGTTCTACTACCCCCGACAGCGGATCTTCTTCAACGGCCGGATCACCAGGCCGCTGGAATACGTCTTCTCCATCAACCGGGGGTTCGGCGAACTCAACATCCTGGAGTCGTATCTCAACTTCCACCCCAACGACCGATTCCAGGTTCGGCTGGGACGGTACATGACCCCCCTGACCTACGACCAGTTCGCGATCCGGAACATCTGGCTGCCTACTCCCGAGCGGTCGCTGTTCACGACGAACGTGGGGCTCAACCGACAGATCGGCCTGATGGCCTGGGGGACCGTGCTGGACCGGCGGCTGGACTACGCCGCGGGAGTCTTCACCGGCCCAAGGAACTCGTTCGAGGACTTCAACAACGAGAAGGACTTCATCGGGTTCCTGAACGCGCGGCCGTTCCAGAATTCGACGAGGTGGGAATTCCTCCGCGACTGGAACATTGGGAGCTCGGTGGCGTTCGGCGTCCAGAACCAGCCGGCGGTCCCCCAGGCGTTCCGGATCGGCGCGGTCGCCCCCACCAACGCCAGCCAGGCGGCCCTGGCCGCCCCACCGTTCCTGACGCTCAACAACGGCGTCGTCGAGCGCGGCGACCGGCTGCTGGGCTCGGTCCACTCCGCCTTCTACCGCAAGGGGCTGTCGTTGATCGGCGAGTGGCAGTACGGATCCGCCGGCTACGCGTCGCCGAACCGGCCGAATCCGCTCGCGGTGCCGATCTCCGGGTTTTACGCGACGGCGGCCTATTTCTTGACCGGCGAGCACGTCGAGCGGCGGGCGATGGTCAAGCCGCTGCGGCCGGTCTTCCCGACCTCGAAGGACCAGGACCGCGGCCTCGGCGCCTGGGAACTCGTCGGCCGCTACTCCGCTCTCGGTTTCGGCGAGCAAATCTTCCGCGCCGGCTTCGCCGACCCCAACCTCTGGTCCAACCAGGCGGCCACCACCGAAGTGGGCCTCAACTGGTACTTGAACGAGTACATGAAGGTCTACATGTTCTGGCTCCACGGCGAGTTCGGCGACCCGGTCCTCTACCGCCCGGGCGGTTTCCAGAAGAACGCCGATCTGTTCTGGCTCCGTTTCCAACTCTATTTCTAGGGAGTAGGCGCTTCACAGACCCGTCGGCGCATGGTACAGAGATTGGTCATAACTGATGGGCGACGACGCCTGGTCAACCGGCGGGACGACCGACCCTTCACTTTATCTACGGTCCCCGACGAGTCAACGGACGCGGCGCCACCACAGTCGGGATCTCGGCGATCCGAGCCAGCCTCGAATCCGAGTCTTTGGGAGCGGTTGACAATGCGGAATCCCCAGGGCCCGTCGCGTCGAAGGTTCGTGCAGCAGTTGGGCTTGGCGGCCGGCGCGGCCGGCGTGGTTCTTTCGTCCGGTTCGACCGACCTGAATGCGGCGCAGCCGGAGCCGGCTCGCGACCCTGACGGCGTGCTGGCCGCCTTGCTGGAAGGCAACAAGCGGTTCGTCAGCGGCCAGACCTCGCTGCTCACCCGGCGGCGGCCCAGCGATTTCGCGGGCTTGGCCGAGGGGCAGGCGCCGGTTGCTGCGGTCATCGCCTGCGCCGATTCACGAGTGCCTGTCGAGTTGATCTTCGACCAGGGCGCCGGCGATCTGTTCGTGGTCCGGGTGGCGGGGAACGTCGTCGACGGCGCGGGGGACGTCGTCAAGGGGAGCGTCGAGTTCGCGGTCGCCGAGCTTGGCGCCCGGCTCATACTGGTCCTGGCCCACACCCAGTGCGGCGCGGTCAAGGCCGCGATCGAGCACGTCGACGCCCGCGACTCCCTGCCGGGATCGATCGACGGCCTGGTGGAACTGATCAAGCCGGCGGTCGGGGACGCCGCCGGAAAACCCGGCGACAAGCTCGCCAACGTCACCCGGGCGAACGTCGCGCGGTCGGCGGCCAAGCTGAAGACGTCGGGGCCGATCATCCCGCCGCTGGTCGAGGCCGGCAAGGTGAAGATCGTCGGCGGCGTCTACCATCTGGCCAACGGCGTGGTCGAGGTCTACGACTGATCCCAGTGGAGTCTCATCGAATCCTCGGCCTTCCCCATCGCGCCGGTCGACCTCTAACATGAAAGAGCCTCGATGACGACGACGCTGGAGACGATGAAGTCGAAGCTGAACCCGGAAGTCGAGGCCCTGCTTTGCGCGGGGCTTCGAGGGATCGGTCAGGTTTTCTTTCAGGGCGACGCGGTCGCCGGCGCCCTCTTCGTCCTGGGCGTCGCGTTGAGTTCGCCGCTGATGGCGGCGGGCGCGGTCGTGGGCGCGGCGATCGGCACGGCGACGGCCCGGCTGCTGAAGTTCGACCCCGGGGAGACGACGGACGGGATCTACGGATTCAACGCCACGCTGGTGGGGATCGCCACGTTCTTCTTCTTCCAGCCCGGCCTGGTCAGCGTCCTGCTGATGATCGTCGGCTGCATCGTCGCAACAGTGGCGACCCGCCTGGCGCGTCGATACGTCCCGTTCCCCACGTACACGGCGCCGTTCATCGTGACGACCTGGGCCGTGTTCTTCCTCGGCCTGGCGATGGGCGCGGTCCGCCCCGAGGCGGGGGGGCCGGGCGACCCGTCGCGGCTCCCCTGGGGCTTCGAGGCGGTGGCCAACGGCGTCGGCCAGGTGATGTTCCAGGGGGGCGTCTGGACGGGGGTTTTGTTCCTGATCGGGATCGCGGTCGGCGACCGCAGGCACGCGGGATGGGTGCTGGCCGGTTCGATCGTCGGCATGCTCGTCGCCTACTTCCACGCTTCCTCGACCGAGCGGCTGCTCGATCCGGAAAGTCTGATCGAACGGCCGTTGTATGACAGCATCGCTCTGGGGTTGTACGGCTACAACGCGTGTCTGTCGGCGGTCGCGCTGTCGTTGTGGCGGCGG
>CALCIC010000975.1 GCA_937907405.1 uncultured Isosphaeraceae bacterium
CGGCACAAGCTGATCCTCCCCGAGCACGTCTGGGGGGACGGCGACCCCAAGGGGGTGAAGGACCGCGCCGCCAAGGAGATGATCGACACCGCGCGGGCCGCCGCCAAGCTTGGCGTGAAGGTCGTCAACGGGTTCACCGGGTCGTCGATCTGGCACTTGCTCTATTCGTTCCCGCCGGTCTCCGACGCCATGATCGCCGCCGGGTTCCAGGACTTCGCCGAGCGGTTCAACCCGATCCTCGACGAGTTCAAGAAGCTCGGCCTGAAGTTCGGCCTGGAGGTCCACCCGACCGAGATCGCCTTCGACATTTATTCGGCCGAGACCGCGCTTGAGGCCGTCGGCCGTCGCCCCGAATTCGGCTTCAACTTCGACCCCAGCCACCTGCTCTGGCAGTTCGTCGACCCGGTCGCGTTCATCCGGGCGTTCCCGGACCGGATCTACCACATGCACGTCAAGGACGCCGCGCGGACGCTCGACGGCAAGTCCGGCATCCTCGGCTCGCACATCAACTTCGGCGACCCCCGCCGGGGCTGGGACTTCCGCTCGCCGGGAAGGGGCCAGGTCGACTTCCAGGCCATCACCCGCGCCCTCAACGAGATCGGCTACGACGGCCCGCTGTCGGTCGAGTGGGAAGACCCCGGCATGGACCGCGAATACGGCGCGGCCGAGGCCGTCCAGTTCATCAAGAAGACCATGCTCTTCCCCCCCGCCGGCCGCCTCTTCGACCAGGCCTTCGCCGAGGGACAGGCTAAGAAGTGAGCAAGGAAGAGCCCGTCTCATGAAGGGGAGGGCGAGGCGCCCCGCCGACCCCCAACGCGGGCCGGCCGGCTCGGCGGTGGTCTCGCCCCCCCTAGGAACTCGAAATCCCAGCCCGACGCGCCAGCGAGGGAAGAATCGATGAGGACGCCGAGACTCGGCTTCCCGGGCGTTTCCCTCTCTGGCGCGTCGGGCTGGTATTCCGATCGCCTCCCAGGCGGACCCTCCGCGCTGAATCGCGCTATTTCAGCGGCGGGCCGCCCAGTTCATAGAGTCGTCGTCGGAGTTCCCAGCCGGCGAGGGGTTCGAGGGGGCGGACGGCGTCGGCGGAGTCGACGTCGAGATTGGTGGCGACCCGGACCCAGCAGGCGATCCGCTCGATCGCGCCGGGAAGCGGTGCGGGGGTCTTCCAGAACCTCAGTCGGCCGTCGCCGCAACTGGCGGCAAGTCGGCGGCCGTCGGGCGAGAACGCCAGCGATTCGACGGCGCAGACCGCGCCGGCGGGCGACAACGGAGGCCCCAGCGGCAGGCCGGCGGCGGCGTCCCAGAGCCGGGCCGAGCCGTCGTGGCAGCCGGTCGCCAGCATCGCGCCTTCGGGATGGAACACGACCTCGCCGAGGCTCGAACGGTGGGGCAGCGGTTCGCCCAGGGCCGCGCCGGAGGCCGCGTCCCAGAGCTGCACGTCGCCGCTTTTGGAGATGGTCGCCAGGGTCTCGCCCGAGGGGCTGAAGCCCCCCCAGACGGTTTCCTCGTAATCGACGAACTCCATCATCGGCGCTCCGTCGCCGTCGTCGTCGTCGTGGAGATTGTAGAGCCGGGCCGGGCCGTCGAGGCAGCACGCCAGCAGTCGGCCGTCGCGGGGATGGATCGCCAGCGCCCCCGCGCCGCTGGGGTGGGGGCGGGGGCGAGGCCGCCAGCTTCGCGCGTCCGAGTCGTAAAGCCAGACGTCGCCCGAGACGGTCGCGACCGCGACGACTGGGCCGTCGGCCGCGATCGAGGCCGCCGAGAACCGCTCGGCCGTCGGCGGGCGATCGGTCTCGGGCTCGTCGTCGTCGTCGCCGATCCAGACGACCGCGACGGCCGAGACGACCAGGAACCGCGACCCGCGCGATCGAACGTCGAGGATCGCCGCGCCGAGGTCCAGCGGCCGACCGATCGGCTCGCCCGACATGCCGTCCCAGCGGCGGACGGCGCCGTCGTCGCAGCCGGTGGCGACGTGGCGGCCGTCGGTCGAGAACACGACCGCCGAGATCGGCCCGGGGTGGACCAGCGGATCGCCCAGATGGGTCCCCGACGCCACGTCCCAGATCACCACGACCCCCTCGCGGCTCGAGGCCGCCAACCGCTTGCCGTCGGGGCTGAACCGAAGGAACCGGACCGCGCCGGTCTGCGGCAACGTCCGTTCCAGCAGCTTGTCGCGCGCGTGCCAGGCGGAGAGGCTCAGCCGGAGCCCGCGCTCAAGCGTCGGCGCCCCTTGCTCCATCGCCAGGGTCAGCCAGACCATCCCCTCGCCGGGCCGGTTGCGGACGAAGAACGACGACGCCCGCTCCAGCGCGAACCGCGCCCGAGAATCCTTCACCTGCTCCATCGCCGACTGCTGCTCGGTCTGATAGCGGACGTCGGCGAGCCACTTCTCCAGCGCCTCGGCCAGTTCCAGGGTCGTCGCGTGGCGGTCCTCGGGGCGGATCGCCATCGCCTTCAGGCAGATCGTCTCAAGCGCGGGGTCGATCGACCGCCTCAGCCGCCGGGGGGACGGAAACACGCCGACGCGGACCCTCGCCAGCACCTCGGCGGCCGAGTCGCCGGTGAACGGCGGGTGGCCGACCAGCACGCAGTAAAGCGTCGCCCCCAGGCTGTACACGTCGCTGGCCGGGCCGATCCGGTCGTGGTCGCCGGCCGCCTGCTCGGGGCTCATATAAGCCGGCGTGCCGATCGCCGCGCCGGGCCGGGTCATGAACGCCGATCCGGGCGAAATGGGGTCAGGAACCATTTTTGGAGGAATGGCTCCTGACCCCTTTTCGCCCGCCCCCGTCGTCGTGCCGAGATCCTTGGCGATCCCCCAGTCCACGACGAGGGTCTCGCCGAACTGGCCGAGCATGATGTTCTCGGGCTTCAGGTCGCGATGGACGACGCCCCGACTGTGGGCGTAGCCGACCGCGTAACACGCGTCGACGACGCTCCGCAGCAGGCGGCGGAACGCCAGCTCGCGGTCCTCCGGCCGGACCTCGCGGGGATCGGCGCGATGGAACCGGTCGATCGCGACGCGGAACGTGTCCCCCTCGACGAACCGCATCGCGTAATACGGCCGGCCGTCGGCGTGGCGGCCCAGCCCGTACACCGGCACGACCCCCGGATGCTCAAGCCGGCCGGTGATCTCGGCCTCCTTGAGAAACCGCGCCTGGCTCATCGCGGCGTGGGCGAACCGCGGCTGCAGCTCCTTGAGCGCCACCTTGCGGTCAAGCTCGACGTCGATCGCCGAGAAGACCTCCCCCAACCCCCCGCGCGCGTGCGGCCCGACCACCCGATACCGGATCGCCGAGCCGGCCGGGTCGCCCGGTTCGACGGGCGAGGCCCCGCGGTACGCCACGGTCATCGACGCGTCCTCGGTGACGGTTCGGTCGTAGACCTGAAGCCGATCGAGCGATCGAGCGTCGAGGCTGCCGCGATCAACCAGGATCTCGCCCAGCGATCGCCCCTCGGACGGGTCGGTCTCCCAGATCGAGAACGCCGCGATCAGGTCGGCTTCGGCTATCAGCCGCTCGCGGAGCGCCCGAAGTCCCACGATCAGCTCGGTCGGATCACGTTGAGCCAAGGCGCCCCTCCTTCCTTGCACGTACTGATCGCGATTACACCGGTTGGGAGGGCGGAATACAAGCCCGAAGCGGTCTCGGGCGAAGGAAAACGGCCTCGATTCGCAGCCGGCCGCCTCGCGGCGAACGCCTTCGGAGCGAAGTTTATTCAATATTCAAGCTCGAGCGGTCGACGGCCGATAGCCCTTGTAATCACTTCTTTCCGCAGACTCCTTCC
>CALCIC010000976.1 GCA_937907405.1 uncultured Isosphaeraceae bacterium
AGGGCGAGGCTCCCGCCGAGCCCCGCGCATGGCTCGGCGGGAGCCTCGCCCTCCCATCACCGGCCCAAGCCCGTATGCGACCCAATAGTAAAACGCGCTAGGCGGTATCATCCTCCCAACGAACGAGTGGCAACATGAGCAACAGCCGCCGGACTAATCCTCGCCTTTCCATCACCAAGGCACAACTCCAGGATGGAATCGGTGCCGAATTGTTCTCTTTATGTCAGGGCATAACCGCCGACGGGAAGCTCTCCAAGGACGAGATCGTCGTGCTCGGCTTGTGGTTGCGGGAGAATCGAGACGCCCCATTACCCGGCATAGCCTTCCTGTCGGAAACACTGAACCAGATCATCGCGGACGGTCGTGTCACCCGCGAGGAACATCGAGAGTTGCTGGAGGCGATCGAAAAAGTACTACCGCCTGACGCGAGAAGGGACGCCAAGTCCGCGCGGAAAGCCGTCGAGGCCAAACGCAAGGCCGACGCGAAAGCAACTCAAGATGAACAACGGAAGCAGGAGTTGGCGAGGCAGCAGCGTCGTTGGCCAGAGGACGAGTTCGACCTTATGATCGCCGGAGTCCAATTCGAAAATCGTCATCAGATCATCGCGCGGTGGCTCTGCGTCGGCGACCGAGTGCGGATTGCGCCAGAGCCGGACAATCCCAAGGACGAATGCGCGGTCGCCGTCACCTTGACCGACGGTCGAAAGATTGGATATGTGCCCCGCACTGATTCCGAAGACGTGACCGGATGCCTCGAAGACGGCGGTTATTACGTCGCCACCGTTAAGAAGATCCTCACCGGGCGTAGTATCCCCGTTCCCGTCATCGTGATCCAGTTCTATCGACGAGACCAATTTGACGACATACGTGATTTGAACCCTGAGCCCTGTCTCACAGATTCTTCTCACCATGCGTCAGCCTCAAGGCCTTCAGATCATCGAAAACCCTGGTGGAAGGTCTGGTAAGCGATTCTGCTCGCACGGCCCGCCTGCTGCCTTCGCTCCCATACGAGCCGTGGGTCGGTCGTCCCACTTGAGATGCGTGTGACGGAGGCCGCGACCTTCACGTCGTGAGTCTCCATCACGTAGTCAGTCCCCATTCACCGCGAAGGCTTCCCGGAGGCATTCGAGGGCGAGCTTGCCGCTGGCGATGTCGGCGCCGACGTTGATGCGGACCTCGCTGGTGTTGATCAGCTTGATGTTGATGGAGCGTTCGGCCAGGGCGCCGAACATGGCGGCGGCGACGCCGGTGTGGGTCCGCATGCCGACCCCCGCGACGGTGAGCTTGGCCAGCGCCGGCTCGACGGCGATCCGGCCCCGGGCGAACGGCTCGCAGGCGGCGGCGGCGCGGTCGGCCGACTCGCGTGGGACGGTGAACGACAGGTCGGTGTTCCCTTCGAGGCTGACGTTCTGGACGATCATGTCGACGAACACGCCGGCGTCGCCGATGGCCCGGAAGACCCTGGCCGCGTAGCCGGGCTCGTCGGGGACGCCGAAGAGCGAGACGCCGGCCTGGGTCTCGTCGAGTTCCACCCCGGCGATGACGAGGTCTTCCATCCCCCTGGGGCGGGCTTCGACCGCGTCCGAGTCGATCAGGGGGACGAGCTTCATGGCCCGGTTGGCGGTCGACGTCGGCACGAACGGGGGGGACGGCTCGACGTTGATCTCGTGGAGCAGGAACGCCTCGTGGACGGCGCGGAGGGCGGCGGCGGCCTTGGCGCGCTCGACCAGCACGCTGATCTTGATCTCGCTGGTGGTGATCATCTGGATGTTGATCCCCTCCCGGGCGAGCGCCTCGAACATGGTGGTGGCGACCCCCGTATGGGTCCGCATCCCCAGGCCGACGACCGACACCTTGGCGACCTCGGAGTCGTGGGCCACGCGGGAGGCGCCGACGGCCTCGGCGGCATCCTCGGCGGCGGACAGGACGTCGGGCAGGTCTCCCTTGGCGACGGTGAAGCTGATCTCGGCGACGCCGTCGACGGCGACGTTCTGGACGATCATGTCGACGACGATGTTCGCCCTGGCGATCGAGTGGAAGATCCGGTGGACCACGCCCGGGCGGTCGGGGACCCCCAGGATGGTGATCCGGGCCTCGTCCTTGGCGAGCGCCGCGCCGGTGACGGCGACCCCCAGGCGTCGGGCGTCGCCGGCGGCGACGATCCAGGTGCCGGGGGCGTCGGAGAAGCTGCTGCGGACGTGGATCGGCACGCCGTACTTCTTGGCGAACTCGATCGACCGCGAGTGCATCACCCCCGCGCCCAGGCTGGCCAGCTCAAGCATCTCGTCGTAGCTGATCCGGTCGACCTTGAGGGCCTCGGGGACGATTCGGGGGTCGGTGGTGTACACCCCGTCGACGTCGGTGTAGATCTCGCAGGCGGTCGCGCCGAGCACGGCGGCCAGGGCGACGGCCGTGGTGTCGGAGCCTCCCCGGCCCAGGGTCGTGATGTTGTAGTTCTCGTCCACCCCCTGGAAGCCGGCGACGATGACGATCTTGCCGTCGGCGAGGGCCGACTGCATCCGCTCGGTCGAGATGTTCCTGATCCGGGCCTTGGTGTGGAAGCTGTCGGTCGTCAGGCCGATCTGGGCCCCGGTGAAGCTGATCGCCGGCACCCCCAGGCTCTCGATGGCCATCGCCAGAAGCGCCACGCTGACCTGCTCGCCGGTGGAGAGGAGCATGTCCATCTCGCGGGCCGGGGGATGGTCGGTGATCTCGCGGGCCAGGGCGACCAGTTCGTCGGTGGTGTGCCCCCGCGCGGAGACCACGACCAGCACCTGGTCGCCCCGTTGATGCGCCTGAATCGCCCGCCGCGCCGCGGCCAGGATCTTGTCGGAATCGGCGACGCTGGTGCCGCCGAACTTCTGTACGAGCAATGACAACGTACGACTCCCGTCTCGCCGCTTCCTGAACGCGCCCGCGCCGTCCGCCGGCCATGTGCCGCGGGACCGCGCGCAAACGCAAGGTCTCATGGGTCGTATTCTAACGCCCGCCGCGACGGCTCGCGACCAGTCCTCCGGCGGAATCCCCCCGCGGCCTACCGGCGCGCCCATCAAAAGACGGCTCGGCGGAGCGGCCGGGTTGCCTTTGGGGATCACGATCCACCGATCGCGGGCGAACTGATGGATGCAATAAACGCGCGAGGCCGGACGCGTTGCCTTTGCGGATCATGAGGCCGGGACGTCGACGACGCTACGTAGGGTTGATCAAGCGGCTCAGCATGCGGTCCCCGATGCGTGGGCGTCGGCTTCTCGCCGTCGTCCGGGCCGCATGGGGTGCGTTGTTTGACTGTCCGAGTCATGGCTTTGCAAGGGAGAGGCCGGGATGCGAAACGGGGATGGCGCGCGGTCGGCGGGTGATTCGAGATCGAACGAGGGGGCCACGATCTTCTGCTGCGTCGAGAGCGGCCGCATCGAGCGGCAGACGCTCCTGATGCTGGAGACCTTGCGGAAATCGGGCGGACCGCTGGGCCAATCGCGCGTGCTGGCGATCGTGCCTCGTCGCGGCCGTCGGCTGGCGGCCGACACGCTCGCCCGATTCCGATCGCTCGGGGTTGAGTTGCACGATGCTTCGCACGTCAACCCCCTGCCCTGGTACACCTGGTACGCCAAGGTCGCCGCGGCGCGGTTCGCCGAGGAGTTGGCGACCACGCCGGTGTTGATCTGGCTCGACAGCGACACCCTGATCCTCGGCCCCCTGGTCGAGTTGGGGCTGCCCCACGGGCACGACTTCGCGGCCCGTCGCGAAGTGTGCAACCCCGCGGTGTACGACGATTCGAGCCCTTAT